>JBIKWV010000640.1:0-3859 GCA_044356135.1 Elainellaceae cyanobacterium | reverse complement strand
CTGGGCGGGCAAGATGCCCACCCCACAACAATGCTAATGCACTGTTTTAGCTGTGTCCGAAGCCTTTTCGGGCGGCTGTTCGGGTGCTGTCAGACCATTTCTGAATTGAATTTGCTGGGGCATGCCGATCTCAATGTGATGGCGATCGAACGCGATCTTGATTCGTCGTCGGAGTTCCCGCGCAACGTTCCACTGTTTTAATGGAGCAGTTCTAATCCAGATCCGGATCACAATTCCGGTGTGGGAAATTTGGTCTATGCCGAATAACTCATGGGTATCATAAATGACCGATTGCCACTGGGGATCCTGGGCCATTTGATCCACGGTTTCCCGAACGACCGCCAGAGCAAGGTTTACATCTGTTTTGTAGGCCACCTCAATGCGAAAGTCAGCGCGTGCCCAGCCGCGAGAACGGTTTTCTACTTCGGTAATCAAACTATTGGGTAGCGTAATCAAATTACCGTCATCACTGCGAAGTTGGGTAATCCGCAGATTCAGGTTCTCTACCATCCCACTCACTGTACCAATCCGGACGTTATCTCCAATACGATATTGATCCTCCAGTAGAATCAGAAATCCATTCACCAGATCTCTCACCAGGCTTTGGGCAGCAAATGACACCACCAGGGCAAACACGGCACCTAACGTCAGCACCGATCCAGGTACCAGATTGAGCCATTGCAACACCGAGAGCATCACCAGAGTGTAGATCAGCACCATTTTCAAGCCCTTAATCACCCTGGCGATCGTGGCGGCTCGCTGTAGATTCGCTTCGGTCAGCGATCGCTCCTGCTCCTGACTCTGGAGATAGCGATCGATGGCAATATCAGCCACCCGGTTGGCCAGTCCCGTGAGAAACCAGGCCAGCAGGAACACGACGGGAACAGTGACCACCTGACGTGCAAACTGCCTGGTTTGGGGGAAGGCGTAGAGGCTGTAGGCGACACCGAGAACCCAGATCAGGGCAATCGTCCAGAACAGTAGCCACTGCATCAGTCGCACAATTTGCAGGCGTCGCTGGAGATTGAGCAAGTGAGGACGTTCTCGTGGATGGGGCGGCTCTGATTCTGTTTCTGACGCTTCCTTCGCTGAAGCCTGAATCAGTGCGGTCTCTGTCGCCAACTGTTGCTCCAGGCGTTTCTTGCGCCGTCCCAGAATTGCCCAGATTGCTGTTTCCGCCAGCGTTAACAGGACTGTGGCGATCGCCACCATCAGCACGGTGAACACCTGTTGGCGAAAGGCTTCAGGCTGCCGGAGGGCGATCGCCAGTCTCAGTTCCCGCTCCAGGATCTCGCCCCATTGCTCCGCCAGTCGTTCCTGGCTGGTGGCCGCATACTGGGCATCAGCTCCCGTCACCGTCAGCAGCACTCTCGCCTCCGGCAGGCTTTTGTCCTCCGCGAACAGCACGGGCTGTCCGTTGATCATTTCAATCACCACCCTGAGCGTATCTGCATCAGGGGTGATTTCATCTGATTGAGAATTACCAGGAATCAGCCGATTGAGATTGGATTCAATTTGCTTGGCTCGCACTTCAACCGGAATCTGGCTTCCCGGATCGTTGCGATTGAAGACGGCGGGAGAGGCAATCCGAAACAGTTCCTTGCCATCTAACCGGATAGGGGCCGATTCTATCGTGCCGCGCCGTTCGACGCCTGGTGGCAGGGACTGAGCGTTGTTATTGGAGGGGGCTGTGAGCGGCGGGAACTGAGCCAGGGCAGCGGGTGGCAAAATGGGGTTCGTGGAGAATGGGGCGATCGCCGGACTGATGACCACCAGGAGCACCGTGATGCAGAAGACAATCAGTGTTCGATGCAGGCGGAAGTGTCTCCAGTTGTAGCGATTGAACAGCATGGATAACACCTCTATCGGAAGAACGAAGACAGATGAGCGGAATAACCTGTGGCTCGAAGCTGACTCCAGGGAATATGGTATCAGCGTTTTTGGAAGGTAAGGGCGATCGTAAGTCTTGAGGTACGATAAATGCATTGGTAGGGGAGACGCCTGATGACCTACACTCCGTCTAAAACCCTGAGCTTCGAGGAATTTATCGCCCGATATGGCGACAATCCTCGCTATGAATTGATCGATGGAGTTCTTCGCGATATGGAACCAACTGGTCCTCATGAGTTGGTTGCAGGGAAACTCGCTGGGCGAATTTATGCAGAGCTTCTCCGTTTAGGGTTGCAGTGGACAATCCCCAAAAACTGTCTGATTCGTCCATTCGCTGCTGAAGCGACAGCACTTCGGCCTGATGTGATTGTTCTGGATGAGGCTGACCTCAGCAGCGAACCGCTCTGGGAGAGCGAGCCAATTTTAACGAGCGGCAGAGCGATTCGTCTGGTGGTTGAAGTTGTCAGTACCAACTGGCAGGATGATTACGCCCGAAAGGTCGAAGAATATGCGCTGTTAGGAATTCCAGAGTACTGGATCGCTGATTTTCGTGGGTTGGGTGGAGTCGATTTTATCGGTAAGCCAAAGCAGCCTACATTCACGGTCTGTCAGTTGATTGGAGAGCGCTACGAGAAGCAACAGTATCGGCTGGGGCAAGCGATCGCCTCTTCCCTCTTCCCCAACCTGTCACTGCGCATGGATGATGCAATGCCGCGTTGAGCAATCAGGATAGAAAGTATCTAAAATCGGAATTGTAGAAGGCGCGGCACTGTGTTGCCGCGCCTTCTACAATTTCGGTTTTACTCTAAATCGGATGCCATCGACTGATTGCGACGACTCCCGAATAAATGAGCGTAGATGTAGGTAAACACACAGCCAAACAAAAAGATTTGAAAGGTTAAAAAGATCCACATCAGCAAAATCATGACGCTCCCAATAACGCCATAGGAGACGAAATTACTGCCGAGGGAAATGACGCTACTGCCAGCAAGTTGCTGGAGTCCAATCACTCCACTCGCGGTAATCAGCGCCCCCAGCCAGACATCCTTCCAGGCGACAAACACCGTCGGCAGAATCTTGAACAGGAGACAGGTGGCGATCGCCACCAGCAAAAAAGACGAACTGGTTTGCAGTCCCTCCGTCAGCTTCAGCTCATCAATCGTGATCAGCGGTAGTTTTTCCTGAAACATCGTGACCAGTCCCAGGATTGTCTGAATCGCAATCCTCATCACCAGCGAACTGAGCAACAGCGCCGCCGTTCCCAGCACCAGTAGAAACGAAAACAGCTTGTTGAGCACCACAAACAGCACCATCTGGTGAACAGACCCGCTCTCCGTGGCGCGACTGGGCGATCGCCAGATGCGATTCACCGAACTCCGCAGAATGGCAAACACGGCACTAGCCGTCCACAGCAGAAAACCAGAGCCAATCAGACCTGCCCCCACGCTGTTCTCATTCAGAGCGATCAACGTCCCTTTGATCAGTTCGTGGACTTCTGAGGGGAGAAACGTAGCGATCGCGCTTTCAATTTGCTGAAATGCCTGGGTATTTGGCCCGATCAGCAGACCCATCACACTCAGTAGCACCAGCAGCAGCGGAAACAGCGAGAACAGCGCAAAATAGGAGAGAGACGCAGCCATTCCCGGACAATTATCCTGGTCCCACTTCATGCCCGTTTGAAGCAGGAGTTGGACTGGTTTTGAAGGCAGGACTGACGAGCGAAGATATTGCAGCATTACCTAATCCCTATAGCGCAGACAATGGCTGAGAAGATGGAAATTCTCGATGTTAAACGACAGTGCAAATTGGAAGCGATATTGCTTCATATTGATTTCCTATTTTTACGATCTAGTCTTTTTCTGTAACTGGTTTCCGGCTTCGGCATGTAGATTGAACAACATCTGAAGCTACGTTCTAACCTAAGACTATAGCGGTTTTCACTCGGTTGAGGTACGGGGTGTGGGGGCGG
>JBIKWV010000638.1:0-3860 GCA_044356135.1 Elainellaceae cyanobacterium | reverse complement strand
CAACTTTTTCCACGCCCACTGACTTAGAAAGGCACGTCGTCGTCTCCGTCCGGGTCATCTACAGGCAAACTCGATGCCCCCTCGCTGACCTTGCCCGCCTCTTCGGCCTCACTCAGATTCACAATCTTGCCGTTAAACATTTGAGCCAGACTGCGGGCTGCCCGTAGAACCTCATCTTCCTCCCACGAAGCCGATGGCACTGCTGGCTCAGCCAGGGGGGCGATCGCCGGAGACGGCGGCACCGCTCTTTCTACCGGAGGCGATACAGAACGGTTCACCGCTGGAGTTTGCTCAGCAGCGTGCCCCGCAGTATTGCTACTCACCGCAGGGGGATCTGCTTCAGGGGGTGGCGGTGTATACCGGGGTTCCCGCAATTGCACAGGGGGAGTTGTTCCTGGAGCTTCCGCGTCTACACCGGGCTGTGCTTCCGGAGTCTTTGTCTGCGGGGTAGGGGGATTCCAGACTTCCAGTTTCACATTGACTGACTGCCCCAACATCTCCCGGAAAGCGTTCACCAGGCTGGGTAGCTTTCCCTGAGCGGTCTTGTACCATTGAGCGGTCACCCCAATTCGCACCTCCGCCTGGTCGGCGTACAGCAAGCGGCCCTGCTGACGAAGCAGCATCTGGGTTGAGGGGGGCTTAATCCCGCTGAGAACCTCCTGCCAGAGCTGTTCTAAATTGGCCTCACCCGGAGCCGCTGCTGCAACCGGGACGGGTGTCGGCGCGGGAGGAGGAGACATTGCAGGAGCAGGAGCAGGGGGAGCAACCGGAGGGACAGATTCGGGCGGAACCGCAGCAGGCGAAACACTCGCTGCCACAGGTGAGGCTTCTGGACGAGACGCGGCAGGTGGACTGGTTATCACTGCTGGTGGGACGTCTGGACGAGCAGCAGGTGTGGGTGTGGGTGGCTGAGGAACTGCTTTCCCCCGCTCTGGAGCAGCAGCAGGACTGAGGGTCGATGCTACGGATGCGCTGATCGGTTGAACCATGAC
This sequence comes from Elainellaceae cyanobacterium, assembly GCA_044356135.1. GTDB lineage: Bacteria > Cyanobacteriota > Cyanobacteriia > Elainellales > Elainellaceae > CAZVXA01. The sequence continues at coordinate 2,868 of JBIKWV010000638.1, read as the reverse complement.
CTGACTGCTGATTGCGGACGGTAGCAGCCCCAGAAGCGTCACTTCTAACCAGAGGCGGGGCTGAGTGGTGTTTTTGATCTGCACTTCGCTGGTGCGGAGTTGCTTTTGCCCTTCCAAAATCCAGCTAATCTCGAAGGTTTGCACAAACTCACAAACCTGCTTCCAGGTGGGTGGAGTAATGCTGACCAGATCATTCCGTGTGGGTGCAGTTTTGGCAATTAATAGATCGCGGTAAAACCCACCCAAATTTTGCAGAACCGTCAACGGTTCCCGTCCCCGGTCCATCAGTTGCCGCACCCGATCCAGTACTGCTTCGGCGTTGTTCTGGGCGATCGCCCGCAATAGTTCCAGCAATTCCTGTTCGGGCACCGCTCCCACCAGATCCCAGACGCGCTCGGTGGTAATATCGCCTTCCAGCAAACTGAGCTGATCCAACAAACTTTCTGCATCGCGCAATCCCCCCTGCGAGATCTGCGCCACCAGTTGCAGGGCTTCGGGGGCAATGGGGATGACTTCTTTGGTGGCGATCGCCCCCAGATGCACCACCATCGACTCTAGGGGAATCCGCCGAAAGTCAAATCGCTGACATCGGGAAATAATCGTCGGCAAGACTCGCTGGGGGTCAGTCGTCGCCAGAACAAACACCACCTGGGGCGGCGGCTCCTCCAACGTCTTGAGAAGTGCGTTGAATGCGGCTGTCGAGAGCATATGACACTCGTCGATGACGTAGACCTTGTAGCGACACTGGACGGGGGCAAACTGCGATCGCTCAATCAACTCCCGAATGTTATCAACCCCCGTATTGCTGGCCGCGTCAATCTCGATTACGTCTAGCGCAGAACCATTGGCGATCGCCCGACACACTTCACATTTGCCGCAGGGGCGATCGGTGGGTGTTTCACTCGTCAGGCAGTTAAGCGATTTGGCAAAGATGCGGGCGCTGGAGGTCTTCCCTGTTCCCCGTGCCCCCGTGAACAGATAGGCCGGGGCAATCTTCTGCTGCCGCAGGGCGTTGCTGAGGGTGGCGGCGATCGCTTCCTGCCCGACGAGTTCGGCAAAGGTCTGGGGGCGGTACTTGTGGTGAAGCGGTTCGTAGGTCACGGTGAGCAGTGCGGCAGAAGAGCATTTAGATCTAATCCTATCAGGCTCTTGCCAGAGCCTATGTACTATTTTATCGGCTGAATGCTGACGCAGCCCGGTATTGCAAACACGAAGTTCTCAGCAGATAGGCGCGATTCAGCTTGAAACCCCAAAAGCGATTCCGCCCTGAGCGAAGATAATGTTGTGCTCTTAACGCGAATTGCTCAGCGTGACCAGGTCGCACTGTCTCTGTTTTACAATCGCTATGCTCGCATTGTTTATGCTGGAGTTTTGACTATTTTTTCTGCAATGCCGCGCAACGCTCTCGCAGAGAGCGTTGCGCGGCATATTGAATTTTAGCGCCGATTTTTCCTGAAACGCTGACGGAGTCAGCGTTTCAGGAAAAATCGGCGCAATTTAGTCAAAAGTCCAGTTTATGGGTTCGCATTCAAAAGTCTGCGGTCGGTCGAAGAAAGTGAAGAGATTGTTCTGGATGTATTTGCTCAGGTCTGGCGTATTGCTGAGCGATACGATGCCCAGAAGGGCAGAGCAGATACCTGGCTGTTTACTCTGGCACGTAGCCGCATTCTCGATCGCCTTCGTAAGTTGCAGCGATCGAACTCCACTGTATTTGTATCGATTGATGCAGTAGAGATCCAGCCGAGGGCGGATTGCGTAGACCTCTTTGAGGAGGCATCCATAAAAGAGCGACGAAGTCAGGTCATTGCCGCCTTACAAACCCTGCCCGACGAGCAGCGGTTTGCTCTGGAACTGGCCTATTATAAGGGGCTAACCCAGAGTGAAATTGCGGCTCAAACAGGGCTGGCATTGGGAACCGTTAAAACAAGGATTCGGTTAGGATTAAGTAAGTTAAAGTCTGCTCTGAGTTTAAAGGAGGACTTGTAACGACAAAGTTATCAGGCTTGGGAAGGTACTCTTGAACATGGACACTGAAAACTACTGCTTTTGTGAATTGGCTCCCCTTTATGTGCTCGACCTGTTGAGTGACCAGGAAAGAAATTGGGTTGAGCTACAGATTGCAGAATGTCCAGACCTGGCAGAAGAACTTGCTGGCTATCAACTGGCGGCAACTGCCATTCCTTACAGTACTCCCACTTCATCCATAGCAGGCGATCTGGAAAAGCGATTATTTGATCGCCTGGGTCTGGGTAATCCACCCACAGATGCATGCTCAAATCTATCAGCCGAAACGTCCCCTGTTCCAGCAGCAGGCTATTTCGCCATCCGTACCCAAAATCTGGATTGGCAGCCTCATCCTACGCCAGGAGTGATGATCGCAATTGTGCATCAAGATGTAGTCAAGCGAGAACTTATTGGCTTCTTACGCGCTGAACCGGGCGTTTGCTATCCGTGGCATCGTCATGCGGCGATCGAAGAAATTTTTATGATGGAAGGAGATCTGGTGATTGGAGACGAAGTTTATGGAGCTGGTGATTATATTCGCTCGAATCCAGGTTCAAGTCATGCCCCGTTTACCAACGGTGGGTGTCGCTTCTTCTTTCATACTTCAATGGACGATGAATATCCTGAAATGACAACGGCAATGTCTGTTTGAAACGCCAAAAGCTGTTCCGCCTGCTGACTTACTGGAGTTTTGACTATTTTTCCTGTGCGAGGGCGTTTCGCAACATATTTGATTCTAGTGCTGATTTTCTCCAAAACGCTGACGGCATCAGCGTTTTGGAGAAAATCAGCGCAATTGAGTCAAGAGTCCAGTGACTGAAGGGCCTATCCGAAAACCAAAAAACCAAATTGTGGAGGGCGCGA
>JBIKWV010000639.1:0-3860 GCA_044356135.1 Elainellaceae cyanobacterium | reverse complement strand
GGAGGCCGGGGGTGTGTGGCCACACCAAACGACAACCTGTACTGAACTAGACTGGGAACTGCTATATCAGACTTTCAGGTTAGTGCGGGATGCCCAAATCCGATCGCCCTCCCATCAACCCCACACTCTTTCCACAAATATCGCTTTAATTCCCCTCGTGTTCCTCATACGCAGCCACAATCCGCTGCACCAGAGGGTGACGAACGACATCGGCCTTCGTGAGCTGGCAGAAAGCAATCCCTTCAACATTGCGGAGAATCTTCTGGGCGATCGCCAACCCCGACTGCTGGTTCCCAGGCAAATCCGTTTGCGTTACATCTCCCGTGACCACCATGCGAGATTTGAAGCCGAGTCGCGTCAGCACCATCTTCATCTGAGCAGGCGTCGTGTTCTGCGCCTCGTCCAGAATAATGAAGGCGTTATTTAACGTGCGTCCGCGCATGTAGGCCAGCGGAGCCACCTCAATCACGCCCCGCTCCATCAGGCTGGGAATCTTTTCGGGGTCAATCAGTTCGTACAACGCATCGTAGAGCGGGCGTAGATACGGGTCAATTTTTTGCTGCAGGTCTCCCGGCAGAAAGCCCAACCTTTCACCGGCCTCCACTGCAGGACGAGTGAGAATCAGTCGTTCATACTGATTCGAAAGTAGCGCCTGAACGGCAACCACTGCGGCCAGAAACGTCTTCCCTGTTCCGGCAGGACCGACGCAGATGGTCAGATCGTGCGTGCGAATCGACTGGATGTACTGCCGCTGACGAAAAGTTTTGGCGCGAATTTCATCGCCTCGGCGTGTACGGGCCAGGACATCCTTCTGCAGCGCCTGGAAATCTTCCTCCCGGTGAGAATCCAGCGCATGACGAGCCGTGAGAATATCGACTCCAGTGATCGCCGTCCCCCGACTCCAGATTGGCTCCAGCGATCGCACCAGTTGCGACACCATGTCCACCTGATGATCGGTGCCCGAAATCGCCAGATCTTGACCGCGCAGCACAACAGCAGCCCCCGTCAATTTGGTGAGCTGCTTCAGGTTCTCTTCCTGCATCCCGGCAAGGGCGATCGCATTGTCAGGGGTGCGCAGGTCGATAGTAATAGATTGGGCCATAAGGGCGAATCGCTCGGTCAATCGGAGCGAGGGCGAGAGCGGCGGGGAGGCGGCTTGGGCGAAGAACGGCGTTCCGAACCACCACCTCTGGAACCACCATCTTTGGAACCACTATCTCTGGAACCACCGTCGCGATCGCCGCTTTGACTGCCGTAAACGTCGAGGTGTAGCACATACCCTGTGGTCTGGGCGATCGACTGGAGCACCGTGCGGATCGCCTGAATATTTCGACCACCCCGTCCAAACACTCGCCCCTTATCTTCCCCGTCAAACGCCACCCTCAGCAAAACACGCGCCCTACTACTGACCACCTCGCAATCCACTTTGAGGGAGTCGGGCGATTCGAGAAAGGGCGTCACCAAGAACTTCACCAGCCCAATGTAGTCGGGGGTGTGAGTGGCGATCGAGGGGCTTTGCGATGGCTCTGGCGTCAAGTCGGACACAGCAAATTAAGCTTTCAGTTGCTCGAAAACGTTTTCTTTTTCCAGGAGGCGACGCACGGTGTCGGTGGGTTGAGCACCCTGCTGAAGACGACGCACGATGCCTTCTACGTCCAATTTAATCTCTTTGGTGCGGGGGTTGTAGAAGCCCAGCTCTTCCAGAGGCCGACCATCCCGACGGGTGGTACTCTGCGTTGCAACAATCCGGTAGCTGGCCTCGCGCATTTTGCCGAACCGCTTCAATCTCAGCTTAACCATGCCTGAAAATCTCGCTCCTGAGAACAAATCTTTTACTCACAGTCTCCTATTGTAAGCTGTGAATCTCAAATTTTATCACCCTTGATCCGAGCAGCAGCAGAAATTTTTGTCAAATCTCGCTCGTCCCCATGCTCTGCCTGTAGACGAACATTGGGAAGCGTTGCCTCCAGGGTCGAGCAGGAGGCAAAGCCAGATCCTCGCGGTAATCATTTCCAAGATTTTTGTTGAGAGCCGCACGGAGCGCGGCTCTCAACAAAAACCTCATACCACACGCTTGCAAAGCGCTGTAGACTACAGAGAACCGAAGCCTTTCTTCTTCTTCTCCTTCTTCTTTTTCTTCTGGGGAGCAGGCCCCCCCTGGTAGCCACGCCAGCCTGGACGAGAGCCACCACCGCCCATTGCAGGCGCACCCCCGCCAAACATATCTCCTAAGCCACCCATACCCGGCATTCCCATACCGGGGAACTGGCCCTTACCCATCTGCTGCATCAGGGTGCGCATCTTCTGGAAGTTGCTCACCAGCTCACTGACATCGTTCAGGTGATAGCCAGACCCTTTGGCAATCCGACGGCGACGACTGGGAGAACCCGCCAGCAGATCAGGGTTTTTCCGCTCCTCCAGAGTCATGGAGCTGATCATGGCTTCTGCTTTCTTTAACTGCGCTTCACCCTGCTCCAACTGATCGCTAGAGATTTTATTCAGACCGGGGATCATTTTCATGATGCCCCCCAGTGATCCCATCGCCTTCATCAGGCGGGTCTGCTTCAGGAAGTCGTTAAAGTCGAACTGCGCCTCCAAAATCTTTTTCTGGAGCTTTTCGGCCTCCTCGATGTCTACTTCTTCCTGGGCTTTTTCCACGAGGGTCAACACGTCGCCCATGCCCAGAATGCGGGAGGCCATCCGGTCGGGGTAGAAAGGCTGGAGGGCTTCCACTTTTTCGCCCACACCAACGAATTTGATCGGCTGACCGGAGATTTGTCGAACCGAGAGGGCAGCACCACCACGGGTATCACCGTCCATCTTGGTGAGAATGGCCCCGGTAATCCCAATCTGCTCATGGAATGTGCGGGTCAGGTTGGCAGCCTCCTGTCCCGTCATTGCATCCACCACCAGCAGCACTTCGTGGGGTTGAACCGTGTCCTTAATCTGCGCCAACTCCGCCATCATCGCCGGGTCGATCTGAAGTCGGCCTGCAGTGTCGATGATCACGGTGTCAATCTTGTCTTCCCTGGCCTTCTCTACCCCCTGACGGGCGATCTCCACCGGGTTAGCGTCTTTCCCCAGTTCAAAGACCGGGACGTTGATCTGTTTGCCCAGGGTGATCAGCTGGTCGATCGCGGCGGGACGATACACGTCGGTGGCAACCAGCAACGTGCTGCGGTTTTGCTTGCGCAGGTGCAGGGCCAGTTTTGCGGTCGCGGTGGTTTTACCCGTCCCCTGAAGTCCCGCCATGAGGACGATGGTCGGGGGATTGTTGACATCAGCCAGGGGGACGTTGGTCTCCCCCATCAGGGCCACCAGCTCGTCATGGACGATTTTGATGAACTGCTGGTCGGGACGAACTCCGGCGATCACCTCGGCCCCCAGGGCTTTTTCCTGCACCTGAGCCACAAAGTCTTTCACCACCTGGAGGTTGACATCTGCCTCCAGCAGGGCGCGGCGCACTTCTCGCAGCGCTTCCTGAATGTTGGATTCAGAGATTTTGTCCTGTCCCCGGAGTTTCTTCCAGGCTCCTTCCAGGCGATCGGCTAAGGCTTCAAACATGGGTCTTGGGTTGTCACGGGTAATTACTGAACTCCATTGTAGGAGTTTATTCGAGGGGTTTGAGTGGAAGTCGTCGTTGTCAGTAGATGGGCGTGTTTGAGCCAAAACCCAGGAAGCCGTTCCGCCCTTCGACTTCGCTCAAGGCGGAACGGCTTCCTGGGTTTTGAGAATTTTAAATTTGACATTTTCCCTGCAATACTGCGAAACGCTTTCTTAGAGAGCGTTTCGCGGCATATTTTAGTTTTAGCGCCGATTTTTCCTGAAATGCTGGCTACGTCAGCATTTCAGGAAAAATC
>JBIKWV010001100.1:0-3861 GCA_044356135.1 Elainellaceae cyanobacterium | reverse complement strand
TCCATTGAAACGATTGAAATTCCTGGCCGCCCGGATCTGTCCCCCCGTCCCAAACAAGTACTCAAACCCAATGGTTTTGCCCGCTTGTAACATCCCGGCTTTCAGCATGGTCGTGCCAGAGGCAAGCACGCCCACAAACTCGACGTCCCCTGCACGCGTAGAGAAAGCAATCTGACCTTCGCTCATATCACCGTTCTCCACGGTGAGCCGCGGGCCAAGAACGTCTCCCTTCAGTGATCTGCAAGCAAAAAAATCTAAAGCGTGAGCCCCATCCCAGACCATCTCCGACCACGCTCCGCCGCGAATCTTACAGGATTTTTGCAACTCAACAGAAGCGACAGCCGCGGCAATCACAAACCGTCTGATCGATTGACTCAAAGACTTTTGACCGCGAATTTTCGCGGTAAATTCTGTAAGACTCAGCTTGCGCTTTTTGATTCGGTCCTCAAACTGCGCTAGCACACCCTTCCATCCGTCTTCATCATCCGGCAAAGGAGCATCATCCAACTCGTCACCATCATCTGAATCCGCATGATCGAGCGAATCGTCAATGACGTCAAAGTCATCGTTGTCATCAGCCTCATTGGCTGCAACCTTTGAATCCATCGGATCAAACGGATCAGGCTGCAGTGCAAGGTCCATCAATGTGGCGTCTAATCTTGTGGAGCTTGCAAGCGCTGCGCCAAAATCCCATGGCGAAAATCTTGCCGAAAAATCCACAGGCAAATCCCGCCCTGGCTTGGTTTCACAAAAATCAGCTACGGGTACTGACCCCAACAAATCACGTCCGGACGCGACCATCAATTCTTCTGACGTTTGTAGGCGTCGAAAACCAGTTTGACTCAAAAAAACGATGGGCGTCGCAGAAAGTCTGATTTGAGTATTTTCTGCGCCATAATTGGAATGTTTATCAGACCGTTTACCGAACCGCTGATCAAAATACTGATCAAAATACTGATCCAACTCCTCATTTGGACTTGTCTCGGTAAAACTTGAAATCCACTCATCATCTTGATCAAAAGATTCGCTTTGAGAACCACGATAAAGATCAGCCAGAGCTTTCATAATTGGCGCACGCCAAAAATCACGAGCTGCCAACTCAGTCTGTTTAAATTCTGTCGCTGCAATCAGTGGCGCCAAAATTTCGGTCTCTTCTGGCGTCAGACCATCCCTTTGATTCAAGTCTCGCGGTGCAGTCACAGTTGGTCGGCGTAGGGATTGGCGTTCAGCATTGAGGACTGCCAGTTCGCGTTCTCCAGCAGCTTGGCTCATCCCTGCATGAATCAGGATGCTGCAAATAGTGCCAAGGAGTAATACGTAAGACATCATCAGAACGTTCCGTGACCCGACGTCAAAAACGGCAATCGGGCGTCTGAATGACGACCGTTGCCAGGCGTCAGCTGATAACTGATACCCTCAGGCCTATCACCAAATCCTGACTGCTCGGATAAGTTTGCCGCAATCCATCCGGCGATCGTGGCATCCATCGTCGTATCTGCAGCACGCAAATCTGATGGACTTCTTGGTTCCTTCTGATCGGCTCCAACCCATGCGGCAATGACAACATCATGACGAGGGATCACCCACCATGCGTTCCAACCCTTAATCGCCTTCAGTAAAGGCTGTGCCGCCAGCGCCTCCGAGTCAGAACGCGCACCGATGGACATCCACTGACGGATCACCCAAGACAGTGCGGCATGATTTTTGTTGGTACGTCCCGTAAAGTTTTGCATGCCAGCAGCACGCCCAACGTCCTGGGCAGAAAAAATGAGTCGCCCTTCCGTACGCACATCACTGATCAAACCACGATTTTGTCCCTCACTTGTGCCTGTCAACGCAAGGTATGAGCGCGCGAGAGACAAAGGACTTCCATGCATTTCATCAATTGCCATGGCATCCTTTACCACATAACCATGGCCCATCAGCTTTTCTCGCACAAGCCCGTAACCCATTTCTGGAGCAAGCTGCTCAGCCTCGGCAAACCGACTCTTCACAGCAGCCTCAGCTAGGGAACCGTATCCGTCCACACTCATAATGCCTTGCTCCATGGCCCAGGCAAAAATCAATGGATATATGGCGGCCCCCACAGGTCGATACAGATCGGTGGCACGATTAAACTGATTTTTGCGAAAATCACTTCCGCCAACCAATGCCCTAGTCTCTCCGGATTTCGTATCCAGAACGACCACAGCCAACTCCAGACCGGATTTTCGGATCGAAGTAAAATTCTTCCTGATCAAAGACTGAAGGGACTGCTGCCATGAACGTTCGATGGATGTATTGATGATCAGACCTGTCCGTGGCAAGTTTTTTTGTTCGAGTCTGCGCCAAAGCTCCAGGCGCACAGCCTCAGTCACCCACGGTGCCTGTTCAGAGGATGCGACTCCAGAGGACTGAATGTGTAATCGATCTGACTTGGCAGTCTGGTATTCCGCCATTCCGACCCATCGAAGATCTTTGAGCCTCTTGAGCACATACAACTGACGCTTCCGGGCCAGTTCAGGATGCAAATGGGGTGCGTACCGCGATGGTGCCTGCGGTAAACCAGCAAGCATGGCAGCCTCGGCCATCGTCAGTTCCTGTACATGTTTGCCGAAATAGTGCCTCGCCGCGGTCTCGATGCCCCAAGCGTTGTTGCCGAGATAAACGCAGTTGAGCCACGTCTCTAAAATCTCGGACTTCGACATGTGGCGTTCCAGTTCGATGGCAAGTACAATTTCACGTATTTTGCGCGCTACGGTCTTTTCCCGGCCCAACAGTAACTGCCTGACCAACTGCTGGGTGATCGTGCTCCCCCCCTGAGCAAAACGATCACGACTCATGTTCGCCACAACCGCCCTCAAAACACCAACAGGGCTGATACCAAAATGCCTGAAAAAACCGGAATCCTCTGCTGCAATGAATGCCTGTCGCACGTTTTGAGGAATCTGTGACAGAGGCACCACATAGCGCGTCTCATCACTAAAAACCCCCAAGGGATCACCATGACGATCACGAATCTGGGAGGATAATTGCATGGCATTAGACGTCTCCCGAATCGCATCGGCAACATCACGCCCAAAATCGCGCAGAACCACCATCCGAGCGATGGCAAAAGCCGAAATCAGTGCGAGACAGACCGATAGAAGAAATGGCCCCATTTGCGAAGGGGTCGGCCTCATGACTTGTCGCTGATGTCCCGCCATTGACCTGATTTGACTCCGTTAGCCTTTCATCAATCGACGCAAATTTGCCGCCTTTTCGCGAATCTGCTGCGGATTCATCGATCGATGATAGAGGTTTTTGTCGCTTGCTGGGTCTTTTTCCTTGGCCTCAGCCACACGTTCCAAAGCAAACGCAGCACGATCCAATGCCTCATTGGTAATATCTTTTTGTTCAGGGAATTTTTCCAAAAGCTGAGTGTAACGGTAGGCGCATGCGTGCCAAACTTCCTGAGTACAGTAGAATCTCGCAACAAAACGCACACTTTCGGCGAGTCGCCGACGCCCCTGCGCGATCATGTCTTTGGCTTTGGCAGCAAAGGGCGTCGTCGGATACCTCTCAATGACCTCCTCCCACTGCTTAACGGCTTTCTCAGTATATTCCTGCTCACGACTCTCCGCACTTGGCGCGTCTTCCCAGTAACTTTCAGCGATACGGTATGTGGCATAATCAGACTTTGGATGTTTGGGATGGAGCTTCACAAAGGTCTCATAGGCAGCAGCGGACTCCTGAAAATGCTCGAGCTGATAGTGACTGTCAGCAATCAAAAGCTCGGCTTCAGTGGCAAACTGGCTGTAAGGGAACCTCGACTTGAATTCACCAAGCTTTTTGATGGCTTCGTCGTAGTGACCATCGTCAAATGGCTCTTTGGCTATGCCG
>JBIKWV010000637.1:0-3870 GCA_044356135.1 Elainellaceae cyanobacterium | reverse complement strand
ACACAAAGCGGGTTCAGCCCCCCACCCATGACTCCGGCTATCACCTGACCCCCGACCTGGTTAACCACGCGATTACCTGGATTCGCACCCAGCAATCGATCGCCCCCGATAAGCCCTTCTTTGCCTACTTTGCCACCGGAGCGACCCATGCCCCCCACCACGCCCCCAAAGCCTGGATCGATCGCTACAAAGGCAAATTCGACCAGGGGTGGGACAAATTGCGGGAGGAGGTCTTTGCCCGACAGAAACAGTTGGGCGTGATTCCTGCCAATGCCAAACTCACGCCTCGCCCCCCAGAATTTCCGGCGTGGGATTCCCTTTCTAAGCAAGAGCAAAAGCTTTACGCTCGGCAGGCAGAAGTGTTTGCCGGATTTACGGTGTATACGGATGCGGAGGTGGGGCGGTTGATTGACGCGATCGCCCAACTGGGAGAACTGGATAACACCCTGGTTCTCTACATTGCCGGAGATAACGGTGCCAGCGCTGAAGGGGGATTAACCGGAAGCGTCAATGAGTTGAAGGTGTTCAACGGTATCCCCGAAGACCCCCAGCAGGTGCTGAATGCGCTGGACGACCTGGGCAGTCCCAAAACTTTCAACCACTTCCATGCCGCCTGGGCGTGGGCGATGGATACGCCGTTTCAGTGGACGAAACAGGTTGCCTCCCACTTTGGTGGCACCCGTGATCCATTAGTGGTGGCGTGGGGCGATCGCATCAAAGATCGCGGTGGTCTGCGGACTCAGTTTCACCATGTGATTGACGTTGCTCCAACGATTCTGGAAGCCGCCGGGATCACAGCCCCAGCGGTTGTGAATGGCGTAGAGCAGCAGCCGATCGAGGGCACCAGTCTGGTTTACACCTTTGATCAACCGGAGGCTGCTTCTACACACACCACCCAGTACTTTGAAATGTTTGGGCATCGGGCTATCTACGATCGCGGCTGGGTCGCAGCCGCTCGGCATGGACGATTGCCGTGGGAGGCCACCTCTAAAACCAGCTTTGACGAAGACCCCTGGGAACTCTACAACATCACTGACGATTTTAGTGAGGCGAATAACTTGGCACGACAGAATCCCGCGAAATTGCAGCAATTGCAAAAGCTATTTCTGGCGGAAGCCCGCAAATACAAAGTTCTGCCCCTGGACGATCGCATTCTTAATCGCTTTGATGTCAGCAGTCGTCCCAGTCTGGTGGCAGGTCGCACCCATTTCACCTACTATCCGGGTGCGGTCGGCATTCCCGAAGGCAGCGCCCCTGACTTAAAAAATAAATCTTTCAGCATTACCGCCAGTGTCGAGATTCCCAAGAACAATGATGATGCCGAGGGAATTTTGGTAGCACAGGGCGGACGCTTCGCTGGATGGAGTTTCTTTTTGGACGATGGCAAACCCACCTTCGCCTACAACTTCCTGGGCATTGATCGCACGGTGATCCAATCTAAAGAAGAAATTCCCGTCGGAGTCTCAACAGTGCGATTTGACTTTGACTTCGACGGAGGTTCCCCAGGCGCAGGCGGAACGGGGCGGTTATTGATCAACGACAAACCTGTGGGAGAAGGGCGAATTGCGAAAACCGTCCCCTACCGCTGGGGTTTAGATGAAACCTTTGATGTGGGTCAGGATCTCGGCACACCCGTCGTCGAAACCTATGAGGTGCCCTTTGCCTTCAACGGCAATCTGCAGAAAGTCACCCTGGATTTAAAGGATGCTTGAACTTCTCAATACAATTGATGCCCGCCTCGTCAATAAACTGGCATTCCTGACGTTAATCCTCTCCATGCTGCTGGATACAGGACTCAGTCTGACGCTCCAGCAGCTCTGGACTCCCCTGCGCAATTGGGGATTGGTGCTGCGATCGCTCCTGGCAAACTTCATCCTGGTACCGCTGTTTGTCTATCTCCTGCTCCAGTTCGTTCCCTTCAGCGAACCCGTTAAAATTAGCTTCACCATTATGGCGGTCGCGGCTGGTCCACCCGTTCTACCCAAGCTGGCACAGTTAGTGAACGGCAATCTGGCATACGCCGCAGGCTTGATGCTGTTGATGATGGGGCTGACCGCCCTCTACATGCCCTTTGCGCTCACGTTTGCCCTTCAGAATGTGCAGGTCAATCCCTGGGATATTGCTAAACCGCTGCTGGGACTGATGCTGATTCCATTAGCGATCGGGTTACTGATCCGTTCTCGGAATCAGGCGATCGCCTCCACGCTGCAACCGTTCATGCGGCAACTCTCCAGTAAATCGCTGATTCTGGGTTTATTTACCTCACTTTTCCTTCAGTTCGACACCCTGATCAACATGGTCAAAACTGGGGAGATTTTGGCGATCGCCGCGTTCATCCTGGTCGCCTTCGGCATCGGTTATTTCCTGGGTGGCCCGGATAGCGACACTCGCCGCACGCTAGCGGTCGGCACTGCCCAGCGCAACATTGCCGCTGCGCTCCTGGTGGCGGGCACCAATTTTGATGATCCGGCGATCGCCAGCGTGATTGTAATTACTAGTCTGTCGCTGTTTGTGGCAATTCGTCTGATCGCCAAAAAAGTCACTGCCGAAGACAAACTCTTTGGCGAGATTCAACTGGATGGAAACCCTATGAAATCTGATCCCATCGGAAGCAGTTCTGAAAGCGCAATAGTCCCCGCTCTCGAAAGTTCACCCAATCCTCAACCCCCAGCATGAGTGATATTCCGTCGCTGACCCTATCGAGTTCGGTTCTTCTCCTGGGGACTTCGTTTATTGCCAGCGGATTGAATGCGATCGCCGGAGGCGGCAGTTTTATCACCTTTCCAGTGCTAATTTTTTACCTCTGCTGTCAATAGTTCCAGCAGTTGTCCCATGTCCTCAAAAACAGCTTTTGCGCCAGCAGTGGCAAGTGCGTGGCGATCGCTGCGCTCAGCGTAACCCAGAACCGTCATGCCTGCGGCAGAGCCTGCCTGCACTCCCGGCACAGAATCTTCGATCACAACACACGTCTGTGGATCGGCTCCCATTTGCTGAGCCGCGTGGAGATAAACGTCTGGGAAGGGTTTGGCTCGTTCTACCTGGGCAGCGCTGAAGAATTTGCCGTCAAAGTGGTGAAACAGTCCTGTCAGTTGTAGAACGTGGTGAATGTGGCGTGGACTGCTGTTAGAAGCCACACACTTGGGAACAGTGAGCCGCTCCAGAACCGATGCAATGCCTGCAATAGGCTTTAGCTCTCGCTCCAGTGCCGCAATTTCACGTTCTTTGGAGCGTTCCAAAAGATCTGTTGGAACGGGTTTACCAAGCGATCGCTCAACAATTTTCAAGCAGTCCGCTGTAGATTTACCCACAAATGTCTGAACCGTTTCTTCGTAGGTCATCGGCAGACCAATCTCTGTCAACAGTTCTGCAAAAATGCGATTAACGATTGGCTCACTATCGACCAGCACACCATCACAATCAAAAATAACAAGCTGCCACTGAATCATCCGTTTGTTGTACGGCGACCCTTTGCGGGATGTGAACGGGGTGCAAGGGTTCTACCCCTGTGTGGGGACACTCCCCAAATGCTCTGTTCACATCTTATTTGTGAAGGCTGTAGGAAAAGATATTGCAAAGCCATTACATTTTCCTGGAAAACGTTCTTTCTCATTGCCCTATGAAAACCTCGACAAAATAGCAACAATAAAGAGTACTGCTAACATGCTTAAAAGCATCCATGTTATCCATTCATTCTCACTCTGTGCCTTGCTTCTATAATACTTTAGAAGATATTGAATCAATTGTTCATCTGAGCTAGAGAATACACGTTTTCTTTGAGTTCTGTAAACCTCTAAAAACCCTGGACTAATAGTATTAGTGGGGACAGGATGGACTCGACGAACTGTATTTTGTATTCTGTTATTATTTAAT
>JBIKWV010000636.1:0-3876 GCA_044356135.1 Elainellaceae cyanobacterium | reverse complement strand
TGAGAGCCGTGCTCAGCGAGGCTCTCAACAAAAACTCTGTACTTCACTAGAGCAAGAAACGCAATATTCAATGCTTACCCATCTTGAACCGGAACTGTCAAGGGGGGCTGAATCCTTAGACGATCGCCCCTCCCTCCGCCTATGCTCGAACCGTTGAATCTTTTGCCAGTGCATCTATGAGTACGCTTCAGCCCATTCAGCTTGACGAACATACGGTGATTTACATCGAAGCAAACGGCACAGCCGAGACCGCCGCCCCAGCAATGCAAACGGTTCCCGCCGAGCAGGGCAGAACCGCCAAAGGCATCCTTGGCAACGGCAACGGTAATGGCACGGCACCGGGCCGGATTGCTCAGGTGGGAGCGCAAAACCTGGAGAATACGGTGCGCTACTATACGATGTACATGCTGCAGGCATTCAAGCGGGTGGCCATCTCAGAAGTCAAGAAAGTCAATCTGGAATTTGGGGTCAACATGAGCGGCATGACGGGGATTCCCTACATCGCCGCTGGAACCGCCGGGTGTAATGTGAAAGTCACGGTTGAGTGTGTGTTTGAAGCGGACAATCAAGGATCTGGTAAATAGGGGATGCTGGAAACGGCGATCGCTGCTAGAGTCAGCAACAGCACCCATCATTTGACAGGAAAATGAACGCTGCTGACCTGGCATTTACCCCCGCCCTCGAACAGGCCCGACTGATTCGCTCTGGAGAAGTGTCGCCGCTACAGATTACCGAAGTGTATCTGGAGCGGATAGAGCGCCTCAACCCGAAGCTGGGTAGCTACTTTCTGATTACCGCTGAGCAGGCGATCGCCGATGCTAAGGCCAAAACGGAACAACTTGCAGGAGGAACAGACGCCAGTGACCTGCCCCCCTTTTTTGGCGTGCCGATTTCCATCAAAGACCTGGTTCCTGTAGTTGGCGTTCCCTGTAGTTACGGGGTACGCATTATCCGTAATCGCATGGCAGAAGCGGATGCCGGAGTCGTCACCCAGATCAAGAAAGCCGGGTTCATCATCCTGGGTAAAACTGCCACTTCAGAACTGGGATCGACGCCCTTCACCGAACCTGCCGGATTCCCACCTGCCCGCAACCCCTGGAATCCTGACTACACTCCGGGTGGCAGCAGTGGTGGAGCCGCAGCCGCAGCCGCAGCGGGACTCTGTGCAGTAGCCCACGGTAGTGACGGTGGTGGCTCTGTGCGTGGTCCTGCGTTTTGCTGTGGATTGGTGGGGATTAAACCGTCTCGCGGGCGGATTTCCCATGCTCCGGTGGGCGATCGCCTGAGTGGTCTGGCCACCGATGGCCCCCTGGCCCGCACCGTAGCCGATGCCGCCGCCCTGCTGGATGCTATGCAGGGATATCTGCCCGGTGATCCCTACTGGCTGCCTCTCCCTGAGTCTTCGTTTCTGTCCGCCACCGAACGCCCCCCAGAAAGCCTGAAGATCGGCTACATGACTGAGATTCCGCCCATGGAAACGGTCGATCCACTGTGTCAGGAAGCCGTGACCAATACAGTGAAACTCCTGGAGTCAATGGGTCACCGGGTAGAACCGATCAGCATAGACTTTGGCGATATTGTGCAGCCGATTATCACTGTCTGGCAGGCAGGCGTGGATGTGGGTGTTCCTCCATTGTTCCTGGGCAAGCTGAATCGCTGGTTGTGGGTGCGATCGCGCCTCCGCTCCAGCGGCATGTATCTGCGAGCGGTGAACCAGATGCAGGTCGCCGCCCGCCGCATTGTCACCGCCCTCATGCCCTATGATGCCGTGGTGATGCCTGTCTTCACGCACCCAACGATTCGGGTTGGAGAATGGGCCAGTCTCACCGCCATTCAACAGTTCCGCCGCATTGTCAACTGGGTAGCCCCCTGTCCCATCTTCAACGCGACAGGACAACCGTCGATCGCACTGCCAACCGGGTTTTCTCCGACAGGTCTACCGATGGGGGTACAGATCGTCGGGCGTCCGGCGGATGAGCAGACGCTAATTGCGATCGCCGCCCAACTGGAGGCCGCGAAGCCGTGGAATCAACGTCCGGCGATCGCGGTTGATTAGCGCCTCATTCGATATGAGGAATGGGCATTACTCCCAATACTCGGACTCGCAGAACAACCTTGACTGAGCGAATTAACGTAGTCAGGCAGTCCAACTCTTCCCGGTTGCGGACGATCGTTGCAATGCGTGTTTTTGCGGTCGTCTGATCGGGATAGGTTGTGATTTGACGAATATCAAAGCGAATTGAGTTCGCTCGCAGGACATCAGTGATGGATAGAAACACGCCTTCTTCATCCACCATCTTAATTTCCAGAAAGGCGCGGCATTCCTGGTTAAAATCCAGATTGATGGCATGGATATACTTGGGTTTCACGTTGATCAAACTGGGACAGTTGGGTTGATGGATGGGAATCGGATGGTTTGAGTTGCGAATTACGGCAACCGCAGGTTCTCCCGGAAAAGGTCTACAGCATCCCGACATACGATAGCTGCGATCGCCAACCTGCATCAGTACTTCACTGACTGAGCCAGAAAGGATTCGTTCATAAAGCTTTCGTTGAGTCACACGGTTCAGCAGGTCGATAATTTCACCAATGCTAATTTCTTCATGAGCCAGTGCCCGAAACAAGTTGTTGGGTGTCTTATAGTTAATCATTTTTATTACTTCATTTATTCCTTCTATGACGTTCTCAATTGGCTGCTTAAACGCATTCTCTAACAGGTCTTTGCCTTGTTGGACTTCGTAATTTTTAAACCATCTTCGAATTCCACTTTTTGCAGTTTTTGTAATTGCATAATCCAGCCATTCATATTTTGGATGACTGTTGCGATCTTTAACAATCTCAACGACATCGCCCGATCTCAGCCTCGAATTCAGTGGCTTTTCAACACCGTTGACCAGGCCACTCTTACAGCGATCGCCCACCTCAGAATGGATCCGATAGGCAAAGTCAATCACGGTTGCATTTTCGGGCAGAATTACCCGGTTCCCCGCAGGGGTGTAAACGATCAGTTTGGGAGAACTGCCTCTTTGCAGATTGAGGAGATTCGGAAGCTTGAGAAATTCAGAGAGTGAAAAAATGCGCGACCGCAGACTGCCCAACTCTGATTCACAGGTATCAATGATATGCTGATACAGTTCTGCTCGTTGCGTGACCAATAAATTGACGTTTAGCGCTTTCATCCACAAAAGAGAGCGAGTATCCCCAAAGTCTATCTCCCTCAGAGCTAGAACATTCGCCTGTTCAAGGATATCTTCCTCATCCAGTTGAAAATTAACCTTGCCAATATCAACTAAATATTGAACTGCCTGATAAATCTTGTTTGGCTCACAGTATTCCAGAGATAAATACTGATGAATCTCCTTAATGGTTTCCGATGCGATGAAAACCTGGAGCTTCTCAGCTTCGATTAAATTCTTCAGAGACTCCAGATCACTTCTCTGGATTGAAGGGCACCTGAGTGGTGTCTCCGCCTGGTAAATACAGAAAACGACGAGCTGAAGAAGAATTTCTTCTCCCAAGATGATCTTTAATTCAGTCATTGCAAGTAACGAAGGGAGTCCAATACCTGATGGCAGTTCAGAGAATATTCTACTGAAAGCGCCACAAACCCCGGTCAAGACTTATGGACTTTGTAAAAAGTATTGACAAACTCCGATCCCGTCTCAGGGGTTGTTTGAAAAGGGAGGGTCTGTTGCGTTGAACACCGGGAGATCCCCCCTGATCCCCCTTAAAAAAGGGGAGGTACTGGCTTCAAAGTCCCCCTTTTTAAGGGAGATTTAGGGGGATCTCCACATCCAATCATCACTAGTTTGCTCAGCCTCTCCTCACCTATCGCGCATAACAGTTATGGACAACACCTTTCCTCTCACCGATCCC
>JBIKWV010000635.1:0-3878 GCA_044356135.1 Elainellaceae cyanobacterium | reverse complement strand
TGGGTGGGGACTTCGGCGGCGGCAAAGGTGACGGGTTGGGCATTGGTCATGCCGACGTTGACGCGGGTGGGGGTGAGACCGTTGCCGATTGAGACAAGGGGGGACTTGCTTTCGTTGCGCAGGTCGGAGAGGCCGTTGCTGAGAAAAATATTACCGCCGGGATCCTGGGGGCGACCCAGGTCAGGGACGGCGGTGTCTCGCACGATTAAACCACCGCTGCCGTTGCGCTCGATTCGGTTATTGCGCAGAACGGGGCGGGCGTTGCCGGAGATCAGGATCCCGGTGGCTCCCTCCAGTAAACGGTTATCGGTCACCAGGGGAGCGGCGCTGTCGCTGATGGCGATGCCGCACCCGGTGTTCTGGCAGGTATTGCGGCGCAGTTCGCCTTTGGTGTTGCGGAAGCAGGAGATCCCACTGGCGGCGTTTTGCTGGAACAGACAGTCGGCGATCGCCACAATTGCCGTTCCCGTGGCAAACACTCCTTCTCGACCGCAGTTGACGAAGGTACAGTGGCTAATCGTTGGCGTCGTTCCCTCAATCCAGATCCCGGTTCCTCTAGGGGTGGCATTGGTGACCGTCACGCCTCGCAGGGTGGCACCGTTCTCCATACAGAGAGCCACGCTCTGACGACCAAAGCTGCCGCTGGCGAATGCTCCGCCTCCGTTAATGAGAATCCCTTTGCCCTTGCTGGCCTCATCCCCCAGGACCGTCACGCCCTCCGGAATCACCAGTGGAAAGGTTTCTCCGGTGACGGCGCTATAGGCTCCCGGCAGCAGGCGCACGGTGTCTCCCGGACGCACCCGCCGCAGCGATCGGGTGATCGTGCGGTGGGGGCTGGTCTGGGTACCGGGGGCGCTATCGTTGCCGCTGGTGGGGTTGACGAAGATAACAGTAGGGGAGACAGTCTGAACCATAGGGCGCTAGAAGTCGGCGAAGTGGGCGATCGCCGCCTGCAAGCGATCGATCACCTGGGGCACAGGAATCGCACCCAGTTCTTTGTCGCCGCCTGCCCGCACGCGGACACTGAGACTGTTGCTCTCCATCTCCTTCGCGCCAACCACCGCCATCACGGGAATCTTTTCTTTCTCGGCGTTGCGGATCAGCTTACCCAGGCGCTCACCGCTCTCATCCAGTTCTGCCCGAATGCCCAGCGCCTGCATCTGGGCCACCACCTGCCGACCAAAGGGCAACTGCTCCTCGGTCACGGGCAGCAATCGGATCTGGACTGGAGCCATCCAGATCGGGAAGTCCCCGGCGTACTGCTCGATCAGAATGCCCACCAGTCGCTCCAGAGAACCGAAGGGGGCACGGTGAATCATGATCGGACGCTTGCGGGAGCCGTCTTCCGCCACGTATTCCAGGTCAAACCGTTCTGGCAGGTTGTAGTCTACCTGCACGGTGCCAAGCTGCCACTCCCGATCCAGGGCGTCGCGGATCATGAAGTCGAGCTTTGGGCCGTAGAAGGCCGCCTCGCCAATGCCCTCAAAGTGATCCATACCCAGCGTTTCCACCGCTCGTCGGATGGCGTTTTCGGCCTGGTTCCAGGCTTCATCGGAGCCAATGTATTTATCCGAGGTGGGATCCCGGAAACTGAGGCGAGCCTTAAAGGAGGTGTCCAGTCGCAGGGCCTTCAAGGTGAACTGGATCAGGTCTACCACCTTCAGAAATTCGTCGTCGAGCTGCTCCGGGGTAACAAACAGGTGGGCATCATCCTGGGTAAAGCCACGCACGCGAGTCAGCCCTCCCAGTTCGCCCGATTGCTCAAATCGGTAAACCGTCGCAAACTCTGCCAGCCGCAGCGGCAGCTCCCGGTAAGAGCGCAGACTGGACTTATAAATTTGTACGTGGAAGGGACAGCTCATCGCCTTCAGGACGAAACTCTCGTCTTCCTCGTCGCCCATCATCGGGAACAGGTCTTCCTTATATTTCTGCCAGTGCCCGGAGGTCTTAAACAGATCCACGCGGCCAATGTGCGGCGTCACGACCTGCTGATAGCCCCGCTTCACCTGCTCCTGCTTGAGGAAATTCTCCAGGGTGGATCGCAGCAGCGTTCCTCTGGGCGTCCACAAAGGCAGTCCCGGCCCCACCAGATCGGAGAAGGTGAACAGGCCCAGTTCTTTACCCAGGCGGCGGTGATCGCGCCGAATCGCTTCTTCTTTGCGGCGCTTATACTCGTTGAGCTGTTCTGGGGATTCCCAGGCGGTGCCATAGATTCGCTGGAGTTGGGCTTTGTTCTCATCTCCACGCCAGTAGGCTCCGGCGACGCTTTCCAGTTCGATCGCGTCGGGGTTCAGCTCTGCCGTTGACTCCAGGTGCGGGCCGGCACAGAGATCCCACCACTGATCGCCCAGATGGTAAATGGTGATGGGGGCTTCCAACCCCTCCAGGATCTCTAATTTATAAGGTTCATTGATGGCCTTAATCCGCCGCTCTGCTTCTTCCCGACTCACCTCTTCACGGATGACGGGCAGCTTGCGGTTGATGATCTTCGTCATCTCCTTTTTAATGGCCTTCAAATCTTTCTCAGTAAACGGCTCCGGACTATCGAAGTCGTAGTAGAAGCCGTTCTCAATCCACGGCCCGATCGTCACCTGCGCCTTGGGAAACAGCTTCTGAACCGCCATCGCCATGACGTGCGAGGCCGTATGGCGAATCTTCTTCAGGTTCTCGGATTCGCTGGTGCGGGGCAGGTAAATCTTCTCTTGAGCGGGAGCGGAGACATCGTTTGGCATTGCTACTTTGTTTCAAAATCCTGATAAGGCGTACCCTGGGGCATACCTCAAATCTGCCCCTTCTATCTTAGAGCCTACTGGAAATCTCAGTTCGCCTGCAAAGCCTCTACTGTAGCGTCAGACTGCTGGCACAGAGTAATTCCCCACAATTTCCCAGGAATCCGGAAACTCTGCCCATCAACAATTGTTGCGAAAGGTAAACCGCGTTAAGATTACTTGATAGCATAGTAATCTACTTTTCATGATGGCTCCTAATTCTCCTGAACCGGATCTATTAAAGACGCTACTGAAGCCCCTGTTGGAAGATTTTCAGTACTGGTTTGAGCGATCGCAGTCTCTCCTGGAAACGCAGTCGATTGACTTCCTTGGTGCAGAAAAACAGGCGGATTTACTGGCACGGGTCAGGCAAGCCAGACAGGAGGTGAGCACAGCGCAAATGCTGATGAATGCAACCAATGGTCAGGCTGGGGTTGAAACTTCCGTACTCATGCCCTGGCATCAACTGGTCACCGAGTGCTGGCAGGTTTCCATCCGGCATCGGCTGGAAAGCTCTGTCGAATAGCTCGTTTGACGGGTCAGGTCTGAGTATCGGAGTCGCTGCTACAAATTGACCGCTCAATCGTTCACGAACTCCCCCATTCAAATTTCTACGCCTCTCTCAGGGCAATCTGGTCTAGAGGAAAGCATTATGCTCCATTTGCTCTATATCCTCGCTTTCACAGTTCTGGCTTTTCTGGCGGTTGGCAACCTGATCCGCAACCTCATTACCCTGGGAGCCGATGCTCAGCGGGGGTACGGGACGCGATCGCGCAACGGTTATCCCGCAGGAGTGGGTCGCAACCAGGGTATCCCCCACCCTGAACTGCTGGACGACTCCGGGAAAGTGATTAATGAACCACTGCTGGTGATGCGCTCTATCTCCGTTGAGGACGCTCGCGAACAGTTGGATGCCCTCTTTAAGTCTTCCCCTGGCGGTAGCGAACAGAACCAGGAAGAAAACTAAGAGGCTTGCCATAAAATAAAATCCCAATAAAATCCCAGTTTCCGATTGGCGCTGCGAAGCCGCGCCAATCGGAAACTGGGATTTTATTCAACAGCAGATCCCTAACTATAGCGGTTTCCACTCGGGTGAGGTACGGGGTGTGG
>JBIKWV010000916.1:0-2894 GCA_044356135.1 Elainellaceae cyanobacterium | reverse complement strand
GGTCATGAGTCTTTATTAAAACTGAGAACAAAAACTTGGAGAGGCATTCAGCTCACGACTACAATTTATCGCCAGGATTACAAAAACGGTGAATTAATGCTTTGGGGAAACTTTAATGCGCCAATTCAAATCTGAAGTGCAACACCTGAAAGGGTTGCTTGGAGGCACCCATAGGGATAGTCTGATGTTTACCACAGCAAAAGACACCCCTATGAGTTACGTCCAGCTTACTGCATCTGAGCGCGATCGCGTCTACGAATTAAGAACAACAACAGATTTGTCGTTGCGAGCGATCGCGCAGGAATTGGGACGAAATCCCAGCACAATATCACGGGAACTGGCCCGCAACCAGGGAGAGGGAGGGTTCTACTTACCAGATCGTGCTCAGCAGCAAATGGAGCAGAGACGCAAGCAATCAAAAACCGCATTTAGTGGAATAACAGAGCAGTGTCTGGCTGAGATTAAACAGCGCTTGAAACAGCGTCATAGTCCAGAACAAATTGCGGGACGGCTGAAACGGGAAGGGACAGCAAAAATCAGCCATGAGACAATCTACCGGATGATTTATGCAGACCATGAAGGAATGAAAGCATATCAGCAATATTTACGACAGGGACGGGGGAAACGACGCAAGCGAGGGGGCAGTAAGTCAAAGCGGGGTCAGATTCCAGGGCGGATTGGAATTGAGCAGAGGCCCGCGATCGCCGATGCTAAAATTGAGATTGGACATTGGGAGAGTGACACAATCATTGGTAGCAATCATAACGGAGTGATCGTGACCCATGTAGACAAAGCGTCGAAGTTTTTAGTTGCGGGATTAAGTCGAAACAAGATAGCCGAGCAGATTAATCAGGTGACAATTACATTATTTTCTGAGATTCCACAGAAACAACGTCTTACAATGACGTTTGATAATGGTAAAGAGTTTAGTGGGCATCAGGAACTAAGTCAGAAGTTGAATATATCTTGCTATTTTGCTAACCCTTATCATTCATGGGAGAGAGGATTGAATGAGCATACGAATGGGTTGCTTAGACAGTTCTTTCCCAAGCAGACGAACTTGAAACTGGTTAAGCCAGAGACGCTGGGGAAAGCGGTCGCACTGATTAATCACAGACCAAGAAAATCGCTTGATTATCGGACGCCTTATGAAGTATTCTATGCTAACAGATCAGACACTGTTGCACTTCAGATTTGAATTGGCGGATTCAGAATAATAAAACCCTTTAAAGCCAATAGAAGCTCATCTATAGCAGAGCTATTTTGACCTTTCAAATGCTTCCCCCACTGCCAAGAAAATTCCTGAAGGTTTAGGCGATGCTTGCGAAGAATCTCTGCAAACTTATCGCTTTGCTCATTGGTAGTCAGTCTTGTCGAAAAAATAAGAATAATTGTTGAGGAACAGTCTGACTCATAGCAATTAAAATGAGTATATCCATCTTCTTCTTCAAAGGAGGATGACAAAAGAAACACATCATTTTGCATAATTAGCCCTACGATCTCTAAAATTTCAGTTAGGCTATGTTGGTAACAGCTTAGAAAGATTAAATGAATGATCTTTAGTATTTCCCAGTCAAAAATTATAAATACTCTGCCTAGTGAGATAACAGTAGTAATTGCTGCAAATGACTCTGAATTGGTATTAGAGAGGAGCCTTACTGCTCAATTCTACAACAATGGCAGATTCCTTTACATTTTCAGTAGAAAAAGACAAGTGCGCACTATGTATCAAGCGAAGCCGAACTGCTTTAGATCTTGAAGAATCAGTGCTCCTGTCTTTGCTAGAAGTTAAATGAGGGCAGTTTCCCGAAGCAAGTATGCGATTTTTTTCCTCAACCACCTTTGGATTTAGGCTTAGTAAACTTCGGGACAGTATTTTTACTTCGGGACACTGTATAATTTCCCAAACCAGATCATCAGCCCTGATGTATGCCTCGCCTAAGTACGAGCGATCGCGTCCGAGCCCGAGTTAGAAACCTGTTGGGAAAGCTACTCGCCTATGCCAACCATGAGTTCGCTTACGATGATTCCTTTGAAAACAAGCTTAAAGTGCGCTGGGTTGACGAGAATACGCGCAGTCCCAGGCTTGTTGTTCAAACAAAGCTGAAGTTTCTGGTGGAGCTGATCTTCTCGGTACAGAACCACAGAGAAGCAAAAGAGCACCTCCGCCATGATCTGCGGGTGCTTGAGGAGTTCCTGGGGATCCTCGAAGATAACCGGGTAAAGGCTCAGGGAGCAGATGACTGGCACTTCACTCTGAAGCTCTGGGACAAATCAACGCAGCGAAACCTCAATGCGTTTGACCAGGAGTGGCGATCGCGCAAATCCCAAAAAACTTCCAATCAGCGCCCTGAATCATCTCCACAGTCATCCGATGCAATCCCTGCTGCTTACCAGGGCAGTGCGATCGCCCCTTCGGAAGCCAACGAAGCAAATGCCACCAGCGAACCGTGGGCCACAACTTCCAATAGAGCAACCCGCCCTGCTCACAATCTACCTGCACGCCAGCACTCAGCATTCATTGGGCTGCGATCGCAGATGACCCGGTTACTCAAGCTGCTGTCATTTGACCATCCGGCAAACCTGATAAGCATTCGGGGAGTTGGAGGAATTGGCAAAACAACACTGGCGCTGGAAGCTGCCCATCGCTGTTTATTGGCCACTCAACATCCCCAAGCCTATCCCGGCGTTCCTGACTTTGACGCCATTATCTTTACCTCAGCCCAGTCCCACCACTTTCTAGGCCCCCAGCTTTCCACCCGAATTCGCCCGGAACAGAACTTGCAGGATATCATTCGAGCGATCGCCGCTACACTCGACCTGCTCGATAGTCTGCCGTCGGAATTGGATGCACAATTGGCAACGATTCGGAAGCCACTGGCTCGTCAAAGGAC
>JBIKWV010000026.1:0-13425 GCA_044356135.1 Elainellaceae cyanobacterium | reverse complement strand
TTGCCCTGAGGGACATCCATCACAGCATCATCGAATGCCCGTTCAAAAATTTCAGGATCGGGTAGCTCAACGAGGCGTCCCTGGCTATCAATGATGGTTTTACCGTTCCCTTTGTACTTCGGATCATAAGGGTCAAAATTCAAACGAGCAAACCCTGCTGCGCTATTAGGTGCCAGCGCCACCAGCAGGGCGGCATTGACATCTCCGTTAGGGACACCTTCCAGTCGAGTACCGTTCGGCGAGAGGGTAACATGACAGACGGCACAGGTCAGATTACCCGAAAAGTTAAGACCAACAGGAAGGGCCTGTGATCGCTCCACATCCAGCCCCGTATTAATCACCGTTCCCTGCTTCAACACTCGGCTGCCCACCTGGATATCTTTTGAGAGGCGAACCCGCAGATTTGTTGTGGATCGGCCATTGAGCGCGAAGATAGCATTGATGGCATCATCTCTGATAATTCGACCGCCCTGGTCAAAGCCGAATACTCGATTCAGTCCAAAGCGATCGCCAATCGACCGATTGTTGAAAATAGTGCGGCCCCGGTTAATCAACTGCTGAGTCACCTGTACCGCCCCAATTCGGGCGTAGGAGTTGGGGGTGGCGGGGTTTAGCCCCCGGTTCTGGACAATCAGTGCTGCCTGCTGGGGAGAGAGCTGTTTGCCAAACAGGTCGTAGCTGCCAATCCGCTGGCGGGGGGCGGGCTGGAGCAGGGGGTCGCTGGCGGTAGCGAAGTTGGGAGACAGAAGGTTGGACGCCAGCACCGCGACCAGACCCACCAGGAACAGAAGACCAACGAAAATCCTGCTGCGTCGTCCTTTCATAGGGGGCACTTTGGTGAAAGAATGACTGGAGTTTAACGTTAACGATCGCCCCACACCAAGCAACTTTCGCAAATATTTGCGTGACCGAAAAGCAGCCCGCCCCCCGCAACAAAACGATTCAACTGACGCCGGAGGAGCGATCGCACTACACCGATCGCCTCCTCCGACTCACCGCTCCTGCCTCACCAGAGATGCTATTAAACCGCACCATCTGTCAGGATTTGTTTGAGGTGCTGGACTGGCTGCCGCAGGGGTTTGTCGATCTGCTGTTTCTCGACCCGCCCTACAATCTGAGCAAATCGTTCAACGGACAGGTGGTGAAGCGGCGATCGCTCACCGAATACACCGACTGGCTGGAGAGCTGGCTATCGCGCCTGGTGCCCGTCCTCAAACCCACCGCCTCGATCTACCTGTGCGGCGACTGGCAATCCTCCCCCGCCCTGTACGAAGTCGCCTCCCGCCATTTCTCCGTGCGCAATCGCATCACCTGGGAGCGAGAGAAGGGGCGTAGCGCAAAGGCAAACTGGAAAAACTGCTCCGAGGATATCTGGTTCTGCACCGTCTCGGAGGACTATTACTTTGATGCGGAGGCCGTGCGGCTGAAGCGGCGGGTGCTTGCCCCCTATACCGATGCTGCCGGGTTGCCCAAGGACTGGAACCGTGGCTCAGAAGGCAATTTCCGCCTGACTGCGGCTTCCAACCTGTGGACCGACCTGACGGTTCCTTTCTGGTCGATGCCGGAAAATACCAACCATCCCACCCAGAAACCCGAAAAACTTCTAGCAAAAGTCATTCTCGCCAGTTCTCCCCCTCATGCCGTCATCTTCGACCCCTTCCTGGGTTCTGGCACCACCTCGGTGGTTGCCAAAAAACTGGGACGGCAGTACGTGGGGATTGAGCGGGACGAATACTATGCCTGCCTCGCAGAAAAGCGACTGGAACTCGCGACGCAAAATTTCCGGATCCAGGGGTATGGCGATCGCGTCTTTTGGGAACGCAATAGTCAGCCCTAATGAACTACCCCACCCTGTAGAGGGATGGGGTTTCGCAAACCACTCCCTCTAGGTTTTGGGATTTTTGACGCTTCTTTGCCCCAAGTTGCCGCATACTTCCGCAGACAGTAGAGCTTGACGACTCTGCATCTAAAGAGGCCAGTTCCTGACCCCTCGCCCAAATCAAGTTGACTTGGGCTGCATTCACATCACGATCTTCGACATGACCGCAATTTTGATTGGAGCAAACGTGAACCCTGTCAGCCAATGTTTTTGGGGTAAGCTCCCAGCACTTCGCACAGCGCTGAGAGGGCTTCAGCGATTGAGTGGGAGATTCCACATAGAAACCTCCTGCTTCTCGCTCTTTGTACTCCAACATCTGACTAATCATCCCAAAGCCAACGTCGAGAATAGAACGGTTCAACCCAGATTTCTGAGCCTTCCGCTTGCTTCCCTTCTTGGCCTTACGGGTCATCCCCTTCACGTTCAACTTTTCACCCCCAACCAGGCTATGACTGCGAACTATGTCGCTGGTGAATTTGTGCAACCAGTCCACTCGCTGACGGGTCACTTTACGTTGCAGTACCGACTTCCGTTTCTGTGCCGCCCTCCATCGTCTCGATGCCTTAATCTTTTTGTTGCGGTCAGGTCTACGCTTTCTCCGCAGTTGCTTCGATGCCGCTTTGACTTTACGCTGTCCCTGTTTCAAAAACTCTGGCTTGCCTATCTTCTCTCCAGTAGAGAGCGTCACAGCATCCTTGCAGCCCAAATCAATCCCCACTGCTCCATTACCTGTTCCCCTGACAGGCTCACACTGAACAGTGATAGAGGCATACCACCGATTCTCAGCAGGACGATAAATGATGGTACAGGTAGTTGGCTTGCCCCACGTCCGGGCCTTGCCCCTCATCTGCATTCTGCCTAAGTTGCTGAGGACGAGATGACCGTTGCCGCCATCGGTTTCAGCTTTCCATCCTGACATGGCCGGATACGTCCAGCCCGAATAATGGCGAATCGATTTGAACTTGGGATACTTGCCCAATCCCTTGAAGAATCGCTGAAATGCAAAGTCAACTCGCTTTAGCGTTGCCTGTAACGCTTGAGAACCCAAATCCACATATTCAGGCCACACTTGCTTAAACTCTGGCAAACTGTTTTGTTGCTCAAAATAATCAACGCTATGACCAAACTTCTGGTACTGGGTTTTACGGTTGTACACCGCTGCATTGTACAGACTGCAATGCAGCCTCCGCCAACGGTGAAGCGTTGCTTCTTGCTGTCGTGACGGATAAAGCCTGAATGTGACGCGGCGTGTTAGCATACCCTATTGTATGCACAAACGGGATGACATGATAAAAACTGCAAGGCTAAATATCAGGCTTTCAGAAGTGCTCAAAAGCAAAGTTGAGCAAGTTGCAAAAGAACGAGGAGTGACGGTTTCGGAGTTGATTACTGACTACATTAAGCGGCTCCCCAATCCCACGAAGTAATTGGCCATTCCGCTACGCTGCATGGCCTCGCTATCCATCCCCACCCTATAGAGGGATAGGAAATTCCGCGAATTTGTTAAATCAAAGCATCTGGGCGATCGCCCCTACCCAATCTCCCGGCGTTGGTTGACGGAACAGCTTCATGGTGGAATACCACGGGCTGTCATCCCGATCCATCAGCCAGCGCCACTCGGCGGCGAAGGGAAGCAGCACCCAGACGGATTGACCCAGTGCCCCCGCCAGATGAGCAACAGCGGTATCAACGGTGATGACCAGATCGAGCTGGGCGATCGCTGCTGCTGTATCAGCAAAATCGTTGAGCTGGGTATTCAAATCATGGATTTTTTCTTGCCAGCCGAGTTGCTCCAGTTCCGCGATCGCTACTCCCTTCTGCAGGCTGTAGAAGCTAAAACCAGGGAGTTCCAGCAGCGGGGCAAAGTGTCGGAGGGGACAGGTGCGATCGCGGCGGGGATCCTGCTGGTAGAGAGGGCGACCAGCCCACACCAGTCCCACTTTTAAGTTGCCATCGGGAGCTGCGGGGAGGGTGATTCTGCCATCAACCGGGGGCTGCAAATAGGGGGCTGCGGGGATCGTCTCCAGCGTTGTTTTGAGCAGAAATGGCAGGCTCATCAGCGACGCCTGCACATTCAATGCGGAAAGCGATTCTCCCGGAGTGACCACTCGATCCACGCCGGGAGCCAATGCAAACAGACGCACCAGGGGCTGCTGACACTGAACAATAACTTGCCCCCCCAGAGCCTGAATCAGAGGTGCATAGCGAATGAACTGGATTGCATCACCATAAGCCTGTTCCGCCTGTTGCCCGTAAAGCAGAATGGTTTTTCCATCCAGGGGGAAGCCGTCCCAGGCCGGCTGTGGAAAGGGAGAATCCGATAGTTCAGCACAGCGACTGCGCCATTCAAATTCAGCCCACCCCCGCCGAAAATCTCCAATTCGCAGCAGCGCCATCCCCAGATTGCTATGGGCCTCCGGTAGGTCGGGCTGGAGAGCGATCGCCCGTTCATAGTGGGCAATTGCCTCCGGCATCTGATTCTGGTCGCGGTACAGATCGCCGAGATTATTGTGAACTTCCGGGAAATGAGGCTGGAGCTGGAGCGCTTTGCGGTAGTGCTGCACCGCTCTTTCAATGTCTCCTGTTTGCTCCAGTGCCCTGGCCAGGTTGGCATGAGGTCCGGCTGCCTGAATCGGGGGGAGTCCGGCCTGCTCTACCAGAGCGATCGCTTGCTTGAAATGGCGAATCGCTCGTGCTGCGCGCTGCTGCTTCAGCAACAGGTTTCCCAGATTGTTGTGGGCTTCCAGGTAGTCAGGTTGAAGGGCGATTGCCTGTTGATAGTGCTGTACTGCCGCATCAAAATTTCCCTGTACCTGGTGCGCCATTCCCAGACTGTAATGTGCCTTCGGTAAACGAGCATTCACGGCAATTGCTTGACCGTAGGCGGCGATCGCCTGCTGCGTCTGGCCCAGTTCCAGAAAAACATTCCCCAGATCCAGATACACCTCCGCCAGTTGAGGATTGAGCGACAGTGCCCTCTGGTAGTGGGGAAGGGCGGCCTCCACCTGCTGCGTTCCTCGCAGAGCATGAGCCAGATGAACATGGGCGAATGCATGGTTGGGCTGGAGGGCAACTGCCTGCTGTAGAGGGGCGATCGCCGTTTCCGGTTGCCCCTGTTGCAATGCCAGAATCCCCAATCCGTGCAGCGCTTCCACCTGGGTCGGCTGCTGCTGCAACACCCGCTGGTAAAGTTTTTCTGCCTCTGCCAGTGCGCCTGCCCGATGCTGCTGCACTGCTTGATTGACCCAATCCCCAATTGGATCTTTCGGCAGCAGTTGTTTCAGTCCCTTTTTCTTGCCCATATGGCGATCGCAAAGCTTCTCTCGCAGTATCATACCCCCTCGATTCCCCACTGCTGGGGACGGCATTTTTTTCTGGGGAAGGAGTACTTCAAATGCCGCTCTCGACACTGGGACATGCAACCAGAGTGCTTAAAATGGGGATATGCCAACGAATCACTACCACACCCTCAAAGTTCACCCGGAGGCAACTCAGGCCGAGATCAAGCAAGCCTATCGCCGTCTGGTAAAGCAATTTCACCCCGACAGCAATCCAGATCAGCGGGGGCACGACCAGATTGCGACAATCAATGCTGCCTACGAAGTATTGGGCGATCCCCAGCAGCGCCGCTTCTACGACCGTGAGCTAGACAGTTCTGCTTACCTTGAGGCCGCAGGTTTTTCCACGGCCTCCACGGGTACCCGCGAGCAGCGCCGCGCCGCTGCCCAGGAGCAGTATCGTCAGCGTCGCACCGGACAGGACAGCGATGAGCAATTGCAGCAGTGGCTTCAGCGGATTTATCAGCCCGTCAACCGAATGCTGGGCGAAATTCTCAACCCGCTCAAAGACCAGCTCAACGATCTCTCCTACGACCCCTTCGATGACGAACTTCTCGAAGACTTTCAAGCCTACCTGGACGACTGCCGCACCACCCTGAAAAAAGCGCAGCGCACCTTCCAATCAATGCGCAACCCCTCTACGGTTGCTGGAGCCGCCGCCAGTCTTTACTACTGCCTCAACCAGGTAGGAGACGGCATCGACGAACTGGAGCGCTTCATCTCCAGCTACAACGAGCAGTACCTGCACACCGGAGAAGAACTCTTCCGCATCGCCAGAGGTCTGCGTCGAGAGTCTCAGTCTGCCGTTCGGTCTGTGACAGCCAAGTAATAGGGGGCAAGCCGCCCCCCAAGCTCAGGGTTTGCCCCTAAACTAAAAACCACGCTTTCTGCTTTCTGCGCGAGAATGGAAGATGCGTCAATTTTCGCCTGTTGCATTCCATCCCCGCCTATGTCTCTGCCTGTCGTCGCCGTCATTGGTCGCCCAAATGTCGGCAAATCCACCCTGGTCAACCGCTTGACCGACATGAATGACGCTATCGTCCACGACGAACCAGGTGTCACGCGCGATCGCACCTACCGCCCCGGCTTCTGGCAGGATCGGGATTTTCTGGTGGTAGACACAGGTGGCCTCGTATTCGACGACGACACCGAGTTTTTGCCGTTGATTCGTCAGCAGGCGATGGCAGCCCTGGCAGAGGCCAAAGTCGCAATCATGGTGGTCGATGGACAGGCGGGGATCGCAACAGCCGATGAGGCGATCGCCACCTGGCTGCGACAGCAATCTGTTCCCATACTGCTGGCAGTCAACAAATGTGAGTCAGTGGATCAGGGGATCGCACAGGCAGCGGAGTTCTGGAAGCTGGGACTGGGAGAACCCTATCCCGTCTCGGCCATTCACGGCAGCGGCACAGGCGATCTGCTCGATCAGGTGATTGCCTACCTGCCGCCAACTGACCAGGAAGAAGAAACAGCCGAGATTCGCGTGGCGATCGTGGGCCGACCCAACGTGGGCAAATCCAGCTTATTGAATGCGTTTGTCGGGGAAAACCGGGCGATCGTCAGTCCAATTTCAGGCACCACCCGCGATGCCATCGACATGGTGGTAGAACGCAACGGACAGACCTATCGACTCATCGACACCGCCGGAATTCGCAAGAAAAAGCAGGTGGAATACGGCCCTGAATTCTTCGGGATCAATCGCTCCTTCAAAGCCATCCGGCGCGCCGATGTGGTGCTGTTGGTAGTTGATGCACTGGATGGCGTGACTGAGCAAGACCAGAAGCTGGCAGGGCGCATTATCGAAGATGGCCGCGCCTGCGTGCTGGTGGTAAATAAGTGGGATGCGATCGAGAAGGATTCCCACACAATTTACGACTACGAAAAACACCTGAAGGAACGACTACACTTCACCGAATGGGCTAACACGATCTTTGTCAGCGCTCTCACCGGACAGCGGGTGGTTCAGATTCTGGAACTGGTCAATACTGCCGCTGAACAGCACCAGCGTAGAGTCACCACTGCGGTGATTAATGAAGTCCTGGAGGAAGCTGCAAGCTGGCATACCCCACCAACAACGCGCCAGGGACGGCAGGGCAAAATCTACTACGGCACTCAGGTTTCTACCAGACCGCCGACAATCGCCCTGTTCGTCAATGATCCCAAGTTGTTTAATGACAACTATCGGCGTTATATTGAGCGCCAGTTCCGTCAGAGTTTGGGCTTTACGGGGACACCGTTACGGTTGGTTTGGCGCGGCAAAAAGGTTCGCGAGATGGAACGCAATACGGCCAACCGGGCGACGCGGGTTTAGAGAGGAGCGCTTTGCAGAGAATCGAGATACATTAGGGAACGGTGGCCTGAACGGGCAAGGAGGCTGTTCCCCCTGATTGAAAAAGCGCAATCACCCTCGTTCCAGGGCTTTGACCGGGAATGCCCGCTGGAGACAGAGCCTCCAGCGAAGTAGAAGGCAGTCACGCTGACGCCGGATCCCCCCAAAGATGAAAATGGGGATTTTCCAGTCAGAGCCTCTCGTAACGCACTACTGGCTTCCAGCCAGTAACGAGGAAGCGTTTCCCTGCCGTTGAAGTTCATTTCTTGTTACTTGACTCATGGATCTGCTGCGATCGCTCCCCATTGGCCTCTATCTGGAACAACCTGTTTCCTGGCTGCATCGCATTGATCCCCGTGTCAAAGCCGCCTGGTTGATGGCGTTTTTGTTGACCCCGATTGCCGCCAGTCCGCTGTGGCGCTTATCTCTGGTGGGTTGGCTGCTGCTATTAATGGTCAGCACCTTCATCCCGTTTCGCATCTGGTGGAAACAGACGGGACTGGTGTTGCTATTTAGCCTGTTGCTCTTTTGCGTGACCCTACTGGCTCCCGATGGCCTGAATGTGCGTCACCAGCCGCGCACCCCCGACACTTTCCCGCTGAGCCAGCCTGCTCCGTCCGCTCTCCCCCCAACGGCAAATCCGACGCCTGCTCCCCGCCTCACCGATTTGTCCCAACCCACAGGCTATGAGTACATCCTGTTCCAGCAGGGAATCTTTCGTGTCACTCGCCGTTCCCTCGATCTTGCCATCCGCGTGGGGACGCTGGCCTTTACCCTGCTGGTCAGCACCAATCTGTTTTTGCTCACTACTGCGCCAGAAGAAATCACGGCTGCGATCGACGACTTAATGCAACCATTGCGACGGTTCAATGTACCGGTGACAGAAATTGTGCTGACCCTGACCCTATCTCTGCGATTCATCCCGCTGGTGCTGGAGGAGGTACAAAATCTGGTGCGATCGGTTCGCACCCGTGCAATTAGCTGGAAAAAATTAGGTTTTCGTGGAACGACTCAGGTCTGGGTGATGATTTCAGAACGTTTGGTGGATAACCTGCTGGTGCGGGCAGAGCAGATTGCCAGCGCCATGCAGGTGCGTGGGTTTACCAGCCCCAATCAGCATCAGGTGCGCTGGCACCAGCTTCGACTGCGGGCGATCGACTGGATTGTACTGATTGGTTTTGGGGTACTCTGCTTCGCGCGATTTGCCTGGGGTGGGATGGACTGACTAATCGAAAGCACACCTTAAATTTTGAGAAACCGTCAGATTTCTGTAGCGTAACGACACAATTTAACATAAAGTGATAAGGATAAGCTCCCCACGTCTCCTCGGTCGGTCTTTCCCTTCTTGAAGTCGCTTGCTGCACCCCCACAAATTGATGAAAGCTTAGTGCATCTGGGGTTTTTGTTACGTGTCAGTAACAGGTTTATAGCGACGATCGCATGGCGGTCAGACGATTTGCAGCAGGTCATCTACCTTGCAGCAGTTTAACGATCTTTTCCCCTGCTGCCTCCTATTCAGCATCAGCGGCACCCATCCCGTTTTACTCCGCGTTTTGCTCACCTTCTGCCTTAGTCCATATGAAGCCTGCTCAAGTTTCTTCTGGTCCTTCGCCTGCTGCTGCCAATCCTCGAACGGGTGCTGAGATTTATCTGAACCATCCAACCTTCGGATTGCTGTATCAGGTTTGCACCGTTGTCGAGAATAAAGACCTGTACGCAACGCTCTACGCTCAACGCTTGTTTTTTGTTGTCATTACGGGGCCGCAAGGGATTCAATTTGATCCCATTAGCCGCAACGATGCACGATTAATGATGGAGGGTCGCCTGCGCAATCTCCGGCGTGAGGGTACGCTGGAAGAGTTGAATCGACTCCAGGCAGTCTACAAGCAAACGTTTCAGTAAGCATGACGGAATCTCAAGCCGATGTTTCTGTAGAGGGGCAGACAACGCTCATCGCTCAGCGGCTCGATACCATTCGACAAACGATTCCGGCCACCGTTCGGTTGATTGCCGTCACTAAGCAAATGCCTTTGCAGACAATACGGGCTGCTTACGCAGCGGGTCTGCGCGACTTTGGAGAGAATCGTCTGCAGGAGGCGATCGCCAAGCAACAGGAATTGCAAGATCTGCCTGATATTACATGGCACCTGATTGGCCACCTGCAAAGCAATAAAGCGGGTAAGGCACTGGAGCATTTTCACTGGATTCACTCAGTCGATAGCCTGAAACTGGCGCAGCGACTGGATGCTCTAGCGGAGGGAATGCCCCACTCGCCCAGCCTGCTATTGCAGGTAAAACTGCGGCCTGACCCTGGTAAATTTGGCTGGGAAGTGGAGGAACTGCTTCAGGATTTGCCGCTACTCGACCAGTGTTGCCATCTCAAAATCCTGGGGTTAATGACGATTTTGCCCTATGGTCTGTCTGCCGAAGAAAACTTTGCTGCCTTTTGTGAAACGCGCAAACTGGCTGAAATGATCCAGCAGCAGGGGTTTCAGCGAATTCACATGCAGCAGCTCTCAATGGGCATGTCAGAAGACTACCTTCAGGCAGTTGCGGCAGGGGCAACCATGATTCGGTTGGGAAGAATTTTGTTTGGCGATCGCCCCGCAAAGACCTGAAGGAGGTTGGCGGTGATCACGCCATCGGATGAGGTGTCTGGAGCTTCCACCTAATTTCTCACTACCAAAAAATATTACTTCCACTCATTGCACCCGGGTCGATCTTCCTGAGCAGAGCGCGTAGAAATTCACCCTTTAAACCAACCGATTCCTAACCGCTCAACCACCGATCATCCCCTAAACAGATTATTGGATGATCCAATATGCCGAACAATCAGAAAGATTGGGGCAAAAAAGTTGCTTTTTTTTCTAATTAACTGTTACAAAAGGTAGCGGCTCCAAAAAAGTGCTGTATACTGTTCAGTCAAATCATGCAATGTTGAGTCGGTTCAAATCGGTTTTCTTCCGGGTCAACTTTTCTGAATTTTGCAAGCAGAGAAGTGGCTGAGTCGGGTAGACAATCTGCTCTCAGAAAGCCATCACTTCCGCTCAGGGCTTGCATTTACCGCCCTTTTTTGAGGCAACATCCCAGTTCACCCTAGTCACGATGGAGAATAAACAGTGAGTATTTTCACCAAGCTCAAGGATTTCGTCGGGCTGAATGAGCCAGTCGAGTACGAATACGAATATGACGAAATGGATGGGCAGGACTATCAGAATCTTTATCAGGAAGACCACCCCCAGCCTGTTCAAGAAGAGGAACCCCGCCGTCGCCGGATGCGCGATCGCGCTCCCCTGACCACTGAGTCCAGCGGCATGAGCAATGTGATTGGGATGCCGGGGGCTGCTAATGGCATGTCTGAGGTGGTCGTCATGGAACCCCGCACCTTTGAAGAAATGCCCCAGGCAATCCGGGCGCTGCGCGAGCGCAAGTCGGTTGTTCTCAATCTGACGATTATGGATCCTGACCAGGCTCAGCGGGCGGTTGACTTTGTGGCAGGTGGCACCTATGCCATTGATGGTCATCAGGAGCGGATTGGCGAGAGCATCTTCCTGTTCACCCCCAACTGCGTTCAGGTCAGCACCCAGCAGCCCGGCATGGGCGATATGCCTCAGCCCCAGCAACAGCCGATGCGCCCCTCCCGCACCATGCCTCCCACCCCCGCCTGGACTGAGCAACAGGCTCGTATGGCTTAATACAGCCTGAGTTGACCTCGCTCATTTACTAGGAAACTGGGAAGCCGTCTCTGGTGGCCTGCATTCACCGTACTGCACGTCACCAGAGATATTTTGGCTTCTAAAGGAGAATCTTCGTTGACTGTAAAGCTTGGCATCATCGGCGGTGGAGTCATGGCCGAGGCGCTACTGTCGCGCCTTGTCGCCCAATCGGTTTATGCTCCATCAGAGGTTCTGGTGAGTGAACCCCAATCCTCCCGCCAACAATTTTTATCTCAACAGTACGGCATCCACACCACCTCAGACAACCAGGAAACGGCGACAGCGGACGTGCTGCTTCTGGCCATCAAACCCCAGGTCTTCGATACAGTTGTGAGGGGTCTCTCCCAAAAAACCGCTTCACAGCTTGTCCTCTCAATTCTGGCGGGTATCCCTCTCAGCAAACTGGAAGCGGCTTTCCCTGGCCAGCCTGTCATCCGTGCCATGCCCAACACCCCTGCCACTGTTGGTGCAGGAGTTACGGCGATCGCTCCCGGCAAACATACCCAGCCCAACCACCTGGAAACCGCCCAGACGCTCTTCCAGGCGGTTGGTAGCGTCGTCGAAGTTCCTGAACACCTGATGGATGCAGTTACAGGATTGTCTGGCTCTGGCCCCGGCTACATTGCGATTATCATCGAAGCGCTGACCGACGGTGGCGTTGCGGTCGGCTTACCACGAGCAACAGCCTACCAGCTTGCCCTGCAAACGGTGCGCGGCACCGCCGACCTGCTGCAAACCACGGGCATCCACCCGGCAGAACTTAAAGACCGTGTCACCAGTCCCGGCGGCACCACCATTACTGGCATTGCTTCCCTCGAACAATCTGCTCTCCGCTCTGCCCTCATCGAAGCAGTTCGAGCCGCCACGCAGCGATCCCAACAACTCGGACAGTAGGGGAGGGATCACTTCTGCTGGGAATGTTACGCCCTTAACTGCCGCTAACTCAATATGCCAGCTGCCACGAGCTCCGGATCCTGGAACAGGGGTGTACTCAAATACCGCTCCCCAAAGCTGGGTTGCACCATCACAATCAACTTTCCGGAGTTCTCCGGTCGCTGGGCAATTTTGACTGCGGCTGCGATCGCTGCCCCACTGGAAATTCCAGATAGCAGTCCCTCTTCTCGTGCCAGCCGCCGACCAAAGGCGATCGCCTCATCGTCACTAATTGCGATCACCTCATCAATTAAGTCCTGTTTCAGCACCTGGGGGACAAATCCGGCCCCAATCCCCTGAATTTTGTGCGGTCCCGGACGCCCTCCAGAGAGGACAGGGCTATTCGCTGGTTCAACGGCGATCGCCTTGAAACTGGGCTTCTTCTGCTTCAATACTTCGGCGACTCCTGTCAGAGTTCCTCCAGTGCCAATTCCTGCCACCAGAAAATCGACCTGACCATCGGTATCTTCCCAGATTTCGATCGCTGTTGTTTCCCGGTGAATTTGAGGATTCGCAGGATTGCTAAACTGTTGGAGCATGTAAGCATTGGGCAGCATTTCCACAAGTTGCTGCGCCCGCTGGATACAGCCCCCCATCCCTTCGATTCCTGGTGTCAGCTCCAGTTCCGCACCGTAAGCTCGCAGCATCGCCCGTCGCTCAGAACTCATTGTTTCAGGCATGGTCAAAATTAACCGATAGCCCTTGGCTGCTGCTGCCATCGCCAAGGCAATTCCGGTGTTACCTGAAGTAGGTTCTACAAGGACAGTTTTCCCTGGGGTGATCTTGCCGTCTCGTTCCGCCGCCTCAATCATACTGATGCCAATGCGGTCTTTTACCGAGGCCGAGGGGTTCATACCCTCCAACTTCACCACAATTTGAGCGACGCAGCCTGCCGTTTGGGGAATTCGATTTAACTGAACCAGAGGCGTTCTTCCAATCAGCTTTGTAATGTCTTTCGCAATCCGCATGTCTATAACCGTTGACAACATCCCATCAGGTCACCAGGCAGAATTTGCATTGGCGCTCTACCTGCGTAGGGCGTGGCGAGCACCCATAGACCTGGCAATTCGTACTCGCTTTTATAGTACCGTTCCACGCTAACGCGGTATTGGGTTCCTTTTCAGTATACCCCGGTTTCCCACTAGGATTTTGCAGGTTTTCCCGTTAGGGTTGTGCTGGTTAATATAGCGCTTCGCGCTCCAGCAAACTACAAGTTGTCGTGTGAGAGCC
>JBIKWV010000634.1:0-3886 GCA_044356135.1 Elainellaceae cyanobacterium | reverse complement strand
TTTTGTATATCCCGCACCCATCTGATATATAGAAAAGTCCAGGGAGGGCTTGGCACACCAGAACCTGCTCCAGGTAGAGGCTCTAGCATTTGGATAAAGTCCAGTTTAGAGGGCGTTTCAGGGAAATCAACGCAATTTAGTCAAAAGTCCAAAAGTAAAGCGAGCCTGAACAGTTTGTCAGGGGTGCAGGCGATGCCTGCACCCCTGACAAACCAGCCACTACTGTTTGCGCTCAGGGCAGAACCTATGGAATGGGCAGTGTTCGGATCAAAGTACCATCTTTGTTCCAGAACTTAATCGACTGGTCGAGGCTGGAAGTTGCCAGGATAGTGCCATCGGGGCTAAAGCTGACACTGTAAATGAGCTGGTTGTGCGCCTTTAGAAATAGAAGAACCTGACCTTGCAGATTCCAGACAATGGCGTTGCCGTCCTGACTGCCCGAAACAAGAGACTGCCCGTTAGGGCTGAAGGCGACTGTGATGACGCTGGACTGATGGCCCTGTAATGTTTTCAGCAACACCCCATCCCGTCGCCACAGGCGGATGGTGCGATCGCCCCCCGCAGAGGCCAGCAGTTTGCCATCCGGGCTGAACACCACCTGGTGAATCGGGCCTTCGTGTCCGTTCAGAGTCATCAGCCGTTCGCCCTTGAGGTTCCACAGCGTGATCGCGCCATCCCTGCTGTCGGAGACAAATGTCTGGCCGTCTGGACTGAAGCTGCCACTGACCCGATCGGTTCTCACCCACACTTCCTCTGCCGTTTTCCGATTCTCTCTGGCGGTGCGGTAGAGGGCAAAGGAGACGCCACTGAGGGCGATCGCCAGTCCTGTCACAGCGGCGATCACCCTGACCCAAAAGCGCTGTTGATGCACCGATTCTTCTTGCTGCCGCAGTTCTTCCTGTTGGCGACTCAGTTCGGCATTATATGACGCCCAGACAAATTCCTTCTGGATCTGGAGAGGGGCAGGAGACTGATCTTCACAGGCTGCCAGCCAGGAGCGCGCCTCCTCCAGTTTGATGCCGCGCAGGAGTAGACTGGCATCCTGCTGGTGGGTCTTCCACTCGTTGGCCTGAACCAACAGGCGAGTGTGGGTACGGACATGTTCCAGATCGGTATCAAGTGCGCTGACCAGGTGGCGCAGGCTTTGATCAAAGCTGTCCTGCAGTCGGAAAAAAATCCAGTTGAGCCTGGCCAGTTCCGGGCTGGTCTGAGTTGGATCGATGTCTTTAATGACAATGGGTAATAACCGCTTGTGATGGCGAATGGCGTGTTCCAGTTCCTGCTGGCATACCTGAGATTTGAGTGAATCGGGGCTGAGGACAAAGATGAAACTATCGGCCAGTTCGATCCCCCGCTGAATTTCTTCCCACCAATCACTGCCAGAGGGGATGCTGTCCCAGTCCACCCAAACGGTGCGACCGCGTTTTTGCAACGCACGAGTCAAACTTTTGACAAAGCTGCGATCGCGCCGGGAATAAGAAATAAACACATTGGCGGTTTCGCTGGTGTAGTTCAACACCTGCCAGATATCCTTCGGCATCTGGCGGCCTCCCTTGTGGGCCAGTCTCACCCGATAGCGAATGCTGCCGTTTTCCTGGGTCGCCTCGATCAGCTTCCTGCGTAGCAAATCCCTTAAGAGTGCCTCGGTCTCTGAGTCTTCCTGGCGCAGATGAGTGGAAACATCTGCAAGGCAAACGCTGCCCTGGCGCATAATCCACTGCACGATAGGCTGGATCTGATCCGGCAGAACCAGGATATCTGCCACCCTCAGCCCTGTGATGTTTTCACTGTCTTCTTGAAGATGCTGCCCCGATGCGGCTGGGTTCATAGTTGACGCGTCCTGAGATACCCACCCGTTTAGTGTTCCCAGGCTGATCTGG
Source organism: Elainellaceae cyanobacterium (assembly GCA_044356135.1). Taxonomy (GTDB): domain Bacteria; phylum Cyanobacteriota; class Cyanobacteriia; order Elainellales; family Elainellaceae; genus CAZVXA01. The sequence goes on along the minus strand of JBIKWV010000634.1, from coordinate 2,006 downwards.
ATTGTGCAATCGCCTCAGAAAATTCGGCCATAGCGCCATTCCATCCCCTATCCTGAAAAAGGAGCTTGCCCACAGGACAGCCATGCAGATCTATCTGGACTATAGCGCCACAACTCCGACTCGCCCCGAAGCGATCGCCCGTATGCAGGACGTGATGCTCCATCATTGGGGCAATCCTTCCAGCCTGCACCAGTGGGGTGGGCGAGCAGCAACGGTGCTGGAGGAGGCACGGGTACAGGTGGCAGATCTGCTGAACACCAGTCCCGATAGCATTGTGTTTACCTCTGGTGGCACGGAGGCCGATAACCTGGCGATTCTAGGAGTGGCCCAGCGCTTTGAGGTGCCCCAGCATCTGATTATTTCGTCTGTGGAGCACTCGGCCGTTGCTGAACCCGCCCGTATACTGGAGCAGCAGGGCTGGGATGTGACTCGCCTACCTGTGAACGCTCATGGGCGCATTAACCCTGAAGATCTACAGCGGGCACTGCGTCCCAACACGGTGCTGGTGTCGGTGGTCTATGGTCAGAGTGAGGTCGGCACCCTACAACCAATTGAATTACTGGGGCAAATTGCCCAACGCCACGGCGCGCTATTCCATACCGATGCCGTGCAGGTCGCAGGACGGCTGCCCATTGATGTCGCAACCCTCCCGGTGGACCTCCTCTCGCTGTCCAGCCACAAAATTTACGGTCCCCAGGGCGCGGGCGCTCTATACGTGCGTCCCGGTGTGGAACTGGTTCCCCTGCTCCAGGGTGGCGGTCAGGAATTTAAGCTGCGTTCGGGGACACAGGCACTCCCGGCAATTGCGGGATTTGGAACCGCCGCCGCACTGGCTTCTCAAGAACTCTTGACCGAGATGCCACGCCTGCTTCAACTGCGCGATCGCCTGTTTGATCAGCTTGCCGATGCGCCCGACCTGATTCCTGTGGGCGATCGCATCCATCGGTTGCCTCACCACGTCAGCTTTGTGCTGCGCCACGCCGATGGCGACCGGGTCAGCGGCAGAACGGTGGTGCGCGAGATGAATCTGGCAGGGATTGCCATCAGCGCCGGAGCCGCCTGCAACAGCGGCAAGGTAACGCCGAGTCCGGTGTTACTGGCAATGGGGTTGGACAGTACCGTTGGTGAAGACGCCAATCGTCTGGCCAGCGGCGGAATTCGGCTGACTCTGGGAAGACACACGACGGAGGAAGATATCGACTGGACGGCAATGGTGCTGAAGCAGGTGCTCAGTCGGCTAACGGCATCACTGGCGATCGCGGTTTAACTGAAACACCCATCCCCACAGGGGATGGCTATTGCCCTGTTGCTTAATTCGAAAAAGCTGTTTCTGGAGGTACTGGCGTTGCTGCTCGGACAAACCAAACAGGATAATGCGGCTTTGCCAGATGAGAACTGAGAGCGTCAGACCAATGCAGAAGGAGAGGGCGATCGCTGCAATGGGGTGATAGGCGATCGCAAACCGCACCGCCGTCCAGGTGAAAGAGTCCTGCCAGAGGCGAAACTCAGAGCGAAACACCCACAGACTGGGGGGAGCCAGCAGCAGCCAGAACAGTCCTACCACAAACCAGCGACCATAGACCGTGAGCTGGTGTAGCCGTATCAAGTGTGTTTCTAGAACCGGATCAGTTTCGGTTTGAGGTTCACCACTAAAGGATGGTTCCTGCGCCTGTGACATATTAAGCGTCTTCCGGTTAAGCGTCTTCCGGTTGAGGCACGTCAGACGATAGTTCAGGGGCAGGATATGACTGTCCAGAAACCACCCGCCAGAGCGCCAGCAGGGTACTGGCAATGAAGATACTGGAGTAGGCCCCCATAACGAAGCCTATGATCAGTGCCAGGGCGAAGTATTTCAGGGTTTCGCCGCCGAAGAAGAAGATGGCGACCAGGCTGAGCAGGGTAGTCATCGTGGTGTTGATAGAGCGGGTTAAGGTTTGATTGACCGCATCGTCCACGATGTCATTGATGTGGCGGTTGGGGTTGGTCTGAATGGTTTCACGGATGCG
>JBIKWV010000633.1:0-3894 GCA_044356135.1 Elainellaceae cyanobacterium | reverse complement strand
CGCGCTACTCGCAAAACTGGGATACACCCTCTACATTCTCACGATGATTTGTAACGGTAAACAACTTTCCCAAATCGGTCTGGACTATTGTAGGTGCGATCGATGAACGCTTCGATTTCGTCCCCTGTGAAGATCGAATCAATGACAACCTCTAACCGACCAGCAGCATAATCTGCGATCGCTCGCTCCAGGTCTTCAGTCGTGCCTAAGCAGTTGCCAATCAAGTGCAAATTATTGAGCATAGCGGTGGCAAAAATATTTCTAATGCTATCTCCTTTGTATTCAAAAGTCTCCCCTGTATACTGACTGTACTGATCGTATAAACCACAGGTAACGTAGCGTCCGCCTTGCTTCAAAGCAGGCAGCAGTTTACCGATATGTAAATCAAAAAAAGGATCGATGATACAATTAAACCCTTCAGTTTCATCTTGAATTTGCCTGACCAAATCTGGATCAATCCAAGGATCTGCTTGAGGATCAATTAGAATGACACGCTTGACACCCAGGTTAAGTAACTCACGTTCAAATTTCAGCGATCGACTCGTCACATAAACATTGATGTCATACTGTCTTAATGCTTGAATCGCAAATAGAGAAGTATTAGATTTAGCCGCTGTGATGAGAACATTATCACCCGCGACCGGATTAACTTTACGAATCATACTGTAGGTTGTTTGAGCACCAATCGTAAACGCTGCTCCAACCTCGTCAGGCATTTCTGGTGGGATTTTAACGAGCTTGGCTCGATGGATGACGCGGTATTCCAAAGAACCATGATTGGTTGGCAATCCCCCTCTCACTCCTGAAGCACCAGAATCAGGATAGGCTCCATTAGCAATAACTCGATCGCCAATTTGTAGATCATTCACCGCAGAGCCGATCGCGATTACCTCTCCCACAAACTCGGAGCCGATTACATTGATTTGATCAGGCTTGCCTTGCGTTGCTGCCGATAAAATCAACGCCTTATCGCGGTAGTTACAGGAAAAAGCTTTGACTTTAATCAAGACCTTCTGAGGCTGCAAAGATTCGGCTGAAGCCCAGAGGGGATCAGCGCTATCTAAAAGTCCACAGTGAACGGTGACTCCATCCACCTTCACCGAAGTCACATAGCTGGAGCTAGACTCTGAAACTTGAACCTTCTCTCCACAAATCGCTAACCTTCTCATATCTTGGGATCCAGGTATAGGGCAGGCATTAAGCTGTAGATAACATTTCACCATGCTCAACCTTGGGGATACTACTGTGCCAACAATTTGATCAGCACCCGTAATACTACTCGAGTCTCATAAGCTTTTAATGAGGAGGTTGAAGTATTCCGTAGATTTGCTGATGGCTGACGCCCGCCTGTTCCTGCTAGATTGCTTTCGTTGCTCCCGGGACAATTCCTGCGGATGGCAACATGAAGTATTTACCTCATTGTCCATCTGCCTGAACTCCAGAGGCAACCCTCATGACACTTGTCGTGATAACTGTTTCTTGCCTTCCAATTCATAGGAACTAGTGTATATGGCTATTGCTGCTGTTCAAGAATTTCTCGACGCGATTACTACCGATTCGGCTTTGCAAGAAGAAGTCGCTAAGGCGATGGAAGGGGCAGACGACGATCGGCAGGCGGTGACCGAGCTGGCACGTGCTCGTGGTTATGATTTCACTGCTGATGAACTGGCTCAAGAAATTGCTAGCCGGGAATCAGCTGCTGAGCAGAGAATGGCTTCTGGCGAACTGTCGGAGGAGGACTTAGAGGCCGTTGCAGGAGGTAAGGCAACGCCCATCATAACAGTGCTTGTCCCTGTTGTTACACCTCGTATCCCTTCCCCTAGATGGTAAGTTTGACGGTTTCTACCGTTATGTCAACTTCTTAGTCGATTCAAGTGAGGGAATCCCTCTCAAGTGAGGGAATCCCTCTAAATCATGGATTGGTATTCAGTAGCATGGCTGTGCCGCACTACTGAATACCAACCGAAGAAATGCAGTAATGGGAAGTCTGACAAAGCCAAACTTTCACTTGAGAAGTGGCTATCGTCGTTACGCCTGATGAGTGTGGAAACTGATAAAAGATAAGATTCCCACTTGATACTTTGGCTTTGGTCGGCTGTGAAATTGGTCATTAGAGATTCAAACGGGTGAAAACACTATGTTATTGGTTAAAGCCAGTATTGGGCACAGCGAAATTCATCGATTTGGTTTAATTGCACGACAATTCATTCCGCGTGGCACTATCATTTGGAAGTTCCAGCCAGGGTTCGATGTTGAGATTTCCAAGGAGCGATTGAAAGAGCTATCTGCTACGGCACGAGAGCAAGTGATTTACTATGCGTACTATCACAAAACCAAAAAAGCATTTGTTCTCTCGGGTGATGACGACCGATTTACAAATCATGCGAACGAACCCAATACGAGATCACACTATGATTGCACCTATGCAGTGCGAGACATTCAAGAGGGTGAGGAAATTACTGGAGATTACCGCGAATTTTCAGACGAAGAAACGACTGGAGATCAGGAGCTTCAGTTCCCCTATATTATTCCAGAGTATGAGCCAGAATCTGCTGAACTGAGCCAAGTCTAGAGTGACTACTAATGCAATTACCAATACAAGTCTAGAGCGGTTTCTAATAGCTTTTCTAATGTTTCTGCTGATTGTTGGTACGGCATTATTCCAATGTTGTGCTTGTTCCCTGAAATTTCCCCATGAAAAACTCGATCTCGTTTTGCCAAGGCTCTCAGATTCGTCCAGTCAATGTGAATGACCAGATTTGCCTGATGATTCAGCCTTTTATTCAAAACATTCTCGATCGCTTCATAGAATGTCAGAATTTAGCAGAATCTGTGACTCAAGCAGCGCATCAACACTCAGAGGTCGTGGAGCAACTCTTTGACATCGACTTTGCTTGTGTTGAAACCAGCTTCACACTCAAAGAAGAGTTCCTCTTTCCTCAAGAAAACCCGTTGCTATACCTGGGCTATAGCAATCTCCGCTACCCTGCTTTCCTCAACAAAAGTGGGGTTAAGCGGATTAAAGACCCTGCTGTACTGCCTAAGATTCAGCAATTGTTGCACCTCTGTGGACAAGCTCACCTAACCTACGAGCAGATCTGTCAACAAATTGATGAATCCCTGGTGCCCCTGCTAGACCAGTGGATTCGATGTAGTATCGTCCAAGAACAACCGCCCCACGTCGCCAGTATTCGTGCTGATCAACCTGGCATTTATCGACTACAACACGCATCGGTATTGTATCGAACACGCACAACGGGCATCCTGACTGATCCTCACCTTCATTCTAATTATGGCGTTCCCCGGCTAAAGCCGGATTTTTGGCGATCGCAACTAGAAGGAATCGTTGATGCCATTGTCATTTCCCATCCTCATTACGACCATTGGCACTATCCGACGCTGATGATGTTTCCTCGGGACATGCCGATCTTTGTTCCTAAAGTGCCGCGCCCGTCGATTATGTGTGAAGACATGGCTGGGCGACTTCGAGAGCTTGGGTTTACTCAAGTGATTGAACTCGATTGGTATGCTGATCCCGTTCGCATCGGTGATATTGATGTCCATGTGCTGCCCTTCTATGGCGAGCAGCCTTTAGTACCAGAATTCGATCAACCGATTCATCCGGATTTGCGCAACTGGGGCAACACCTATCTCTTGAATACAGAATTCTACAAATCCTGGTTGCTCATTGATGCTGGACAAGATCCAATGGGGTCAATGCTTGAGGTGGCTGAGCGAGTCAAGCAGCAGTTTGGCTCCGTTGATTTGATTGTCAGTAATTTTCAGCCCCTGTCCTACAACTCGATTGGCACCAACTTATCAGAATGGGGCATTGACATCGTTGCTAACTTGTTGAGTAACCCTCGCATTTTCTCTGTCACCAATAAGCCTGAA
>JBIKWV010000632.1:0-3897 GCA_044356135.1 Elainellaceae cyanobacterium | reverse complement strand
TGGCGCGCTTCGCGCGCCACACTAACCAGGCAAAGTTTCTTTGGTGGACTACTAGAGCGAGAAACGCAATATTTAGCGTAGAAAACGATTATGAGGATTGGGTCACAACTCGCCTTGTAGGGATTACAAGCTTCTGATAGGATTACGGTATCAGGTAGTATTAAATACTTATTCGGCATTTTCGGCATTGAGATTGGCGTGAATGCTGGTTTAAGGCTGAGGCTGCTTTGGTTGGTCAGGGTTTCCCAGGTGGGCTTTTCTATCTGAGCTAGTTTTGACGGGCCGGGTGGCGTTTGGGAACAAATTATCCTGTTCCCAATGACCCGATTAGGGGTATTTTGGTTAGTTAACAAATCGCAGTGTGAATTTTTTGAGGTTAGAGGGAGCCTATGACCAGTCAGCCAAACCGTGTGGTTTTAATTGGCGTTGCCGGAGACTCCGGGTGCGGTAAATCAACCTTCCTGCGCCGTTTGGCGGACTTGTTCGGGGAAGAAATGATGACGGTGATCTGTCTGGATGACTATCACAGCCTCGATCGCAAGCAGCGCAAAGAGCAGGGTGTCACCGCTCTGAACCCGAAGGCCAATAATTTTGATCTGATGTATGAGCAGATCAAGGCGTTGAAGGAAGGAAAGTCTATCAATAAGCCCATCTACAACCATGAGACGGGCATGATTGACCCACCTGAATTGATTCACCCCAACCGAATTGTGGTGATCGAAGGGCTGCACCCCATGTACGACGAACGGGTACGATCGCTCCTCGACTTCAGCGTCTACCTCGACATTGATGACGAGGTGAAAATCGCCTGGAAGATTCAGCGCGACATGGCGGAGCGTGGCCACACCTACGAAGATGTGCTGGCTGCAATCAATTCCCGTCGCCCCGACTTCTCGGCCTACATCGACCCGCAGAAGCAACACGCCGATGTCGTGATCCAGATTCTGCCTACCCGTCTGATTAAGGACGACACCGAACGCAAGGTTCTGCGCGTTCGTCTGATCCAGAAGGATGGCGTGGAAGGGTTCGAGCCAGTGTACCTGTTCGACGAAGGTTCTACCATCGACTGGATTCCCTGCGGTCGTAAGCTGACCTGCTCCTATCCCGGTATCCGTATGTTCTATGGTCCCGATACCTACTACGGCAACTCCGTTTCGGTGCTGGAGGTCGATGGTCAGTTCGATCGCCTGGATGAAGTGATCTACATCGAGGATCACCTCAGCAATACCTCTGCCAAGTACCACGGTGAGATGACCGAACTGCTGCTGAAGCATAAAGACTACCCTGGTTCTGCCAACGGTAGTGGTCTGTTCCAGGTGCTGGTCGGTCTGAAGATGCGGGCGACCTATGAACGCTTAATTGCAAATCATCAGTTGGTTGGCGCACAAGCATAAGTTTGCACTGTCAAGATAAAGGGGATTCAACCTGTGGTTGAATCCCCTTTATCTTGACGAAATTCGATACACAGCTTTCACACTTGATTTCGAATAGGGGGTGTGGGGGCAGTGCCCCCACGCAGGGTCACACCCCCTACCCCCTCAAGGGGGATTCACCCTTGCACCCCGTTTCACATCTTGCGGAACTGGCGATAGGAACGATGCAAATTGCAGAACTGCTGTGGCAGGAAAATCAGGATCTAGCGATCGCCTGCCTCAAAAATCCTTTTGTCCAGGGCATCGGGGATGGAACCCTGCCCGAAAATAAGTTTGCCTACTACATCGGGCAGGATGCCTTCTTTCTGGAAGCCTTTGCCCGCGCCTATAGTGTTGCTGCTGCCAAAGCAACTGACTGGCAAGGATTCGGTGTATTTCACGCGCTGGCGGATGGAGTGTTGCAGGAACTTCAGCTTCACGGGGGCTATGCCGCAAAGTGGGGGGTAGACCTGCAAACAGTACAGCCAGGGTCAGCCACCCGACGCTACACCGATTTTCTGCTGGCGACGGCCTGGAGCCAGGAAGTAGGCATCACTGCTGCTGCGATGCTGCCCTGTATGAAGCTGTACTCGTTTCTGGGACATGGACTGGCGCAGGGTGGCACTCCTGAGCACCGTTACACCGACTGGATTCGCACCTACAGCAGTGACCAGTTTGACCCGCTGGTACAGCAATTAGAGGAATTGGCCCAACAGTATGCTGCCGATACTCCGCTGGTGAAGTCCACCTACCGCTATGCCATGCAGTGCGAACTGGATTTCTTCCAGGCTGCCTGGGATTAAAGTCCACAATGGAGAGAGTCGCAGCGCAAGGTGCTGCGACTCTCTCCATTGCGTGAGATGAGATTAGCCTTCCTGCACAGCCTTCTCCTGAGTTTTGCGACGACGAGCGGCTACCAGACCTGCCGCCGCGACAGCCAGACCAGAAATCGTTGCGGGTTCGGGCACAGGACGAACGCCGATCGCGTTTACATCAAAACCATCTCCGCTGGAACCCGGACGAGGAGAGATATCAACCAGTTTGACGAAGCGATAGGAGTTGCTGCCAGCGATGGCCTTTGCGGCACCATTCCGTGAATCTGCATCGTCCTGAATATTCCAGAGTTCACCGATGGATACCCAATCCGTTGCGTCAAATTCACCAGTATTTCCAACAAAAATACGGACTCGCTCGTCGTGGGCACTCTGGCGGGTGTGGTTGCCCCAGGTTGTTTCCCAAATGCGTACTTCACGGTTAAAAGCGGTGCCGAATCCAAAAATAGCCTGACCACCAAGACCCAACGACAGAAAATCAATGTTCCCAAACTGGGGCGTACCGAGCGCGTTGGTCTGAACCTTACGGTTGGCGGCAACACCAGCACCTTCTCTGTACTTAACGCTGGTAGCAAACTGATAATCCGAAAGTTTAACTCCGACCGCATGAGAAGGCAGAGCGGTTGCTGCAAAGGTAGAAAATGCAAGGGGAAGTGCTAGCAGAACTTTCGCACCGAGATTCATAGGAGTTAATTTTCGGGTAGATGATAGTCTTACCTTAACCAGCGCGATGCACAGCTCGAAAGTGGCAGAGTGCATTTTTTGCAGACGTTTTAAAAAAGCATCTCTAGACTGTGAGAACTCGCTACTCTCAAACGCTGAAATCCTTGCCAGATAAGCACTTGAGGCGAAATTCAAACTCCCCGTAGGAATCCGTAGGTGAATTTGCAGACGACGAGGGTTGCTTCATCGTTAACGGACAACAATTACAGGTGTTCCTAAGGAAACCATGTCAAAGAGCTTAACCACATCCCGGTTGAACATCCGGACGCAGCCGTGGGAAGCGGCTCGCCCAACGCTGTTCTCATTTGGAGTACCGTGGAAACCGATATAGTTGCGGCCATCGGTCCAGAAACCAATCCAGCGGACTCCCAGGGGATTGTCTCGACCGGGGGGGACTACCTCCCCGGTGAAGGGATGCTGCCAGCTTGGATTGCGCTGCATTTGGATGATCTGAAACTCTCCAGTCGGCGTTTCCCAACCCTGTCTGCCAATGGCGATCGGGAAACTGGCTTTGACCTGGTTGCCCCGCATCACATACACTCGGCGATCGCTGAGATCAATCTTGAGATACAGACTGGCCTCTGGACTGGGCAGGAACAGATCTTCACCTCCCAAACTGGGCAGTGGCGGCTCAGCAATCGGAAGCATCAGCTCAAGGCTGGGGCGCACAAATGCCTGGGGCTGGGTTATCGGAGCAGCCACTTCGGTTAAGCCCCCGGATGGTTCCGGAGGAACTGCATAGATAGGTTTTGCAATGGATAACACGATCAGCGAGCACAGAGTCGATCCCGCCGCTGCACGAATGATCAATGACGATTTCCACAGCGGTCGTCTGCTGCGCGAATCCCCTGAGGGGTTACGTTCCCCAGCCCAGCTCATCGATCCCTCTCCTCCACAACATCTTAAGAATAACCTGATTGCCCGATCAC
>JBIKWV010000630.1:0-3899 GCA_044356135.1 Elainellaceae cyanobacterium | reverse complement strand
CATAGATAGCGCTTCGCACCTGGATAAGGTACAGATTTTTGTGCGAGAGCCGCACTCAGCGCGGCTCTCCACAAAAACTCTGTGCCTCACGCGTTGCCCGACGGCACCAGCATTGGGATACAGGGCAGTCGTCCCCGGTCAGCCCCAGACTTTGTAGCCGCTGTCACTGATTGGCTTTATTTATGGGAAGCAAGGTGAAGCAAATCAAAAGATTTATAGGCGTCCGGGATTCGAGTGATACACCTATAAGAAGTAGGCCGTTGAGAGTAGCTCTTAAGGAGCACCACAACACAGCGGCGAAAATGCCAACAGTGAGCTATGCCACAGTACCAGTCATTTCGTCTGTATTCCCAGATCAGTCACCACTAACCTCCTCTGTACTGATTGGTTGCAGGTCGCTGCACCTAGTTCTTCCCCAACCCCTTAGAAGCACTCATGAAACAAATTCCAGCCTCAATCCTGACCCTGATGGCTGGCGTCCTGGTCTCGCTCATTAGCCTCTGGTATGGCCAGAATCACGGTCTGTTACCAGAGCAGGCGTCAGTTCAGGCCCCAATCATCGATAACATGTTCAACTTGATGGTGACGATGAGTACAGCGCTGCTGCTTATCGTGCTGGGAGCCTTAGTGGTTTTTATTATTCAATTCCGCCATCGTCCGGGGGATGACGGAGATGGTCTGCCTATTGAAGGTAGCCTATCTCTTGAGGCATTCTGGACACTCATCCCAGCAGTTCTGGTGCTCATTCTGGCGGTTTATAGCGTTGATGTTTTTCAGCAGGTGGGCGGTTTTAACCCTGGGGATCATTCGTCCCATCTCGCTATGATGCAGCCGATGTCGGAGGCGGAAGCAGATGCCGCTGCTGAAACCAGCCCTGCGAAGGAGACTCCTACCTATGGTTTGGGTACTTCGGCTACCAATGGTCAGGATCTGATTGTCAATGTGACCGGGATCCAATACGCCTGGTTATTTAATTATCCGAAAGAAGGCATTACAGCGGGTGAACTCCACGTTCCTATTGGCAAGGAAGTACAGCTCAATCTGGCTGCAAACGACGTGATTCACTCCTTTTGGGTACCCCAATTCCGATTGAAGCAGGATGCAATTCCAGGTGAACGCACCGAACTGCACTTTACCGCCAGCAAGTTGGGAACCTATCCCGTTGTCTGTGCCGAGTTGTGTGGGGCTTACCACGGTGGAATGCGGAGCCAGGTGATTGTGCATACGCCCGAGGATTACGAGCAGTGGGTGCAGCAAAATATTGTTGCACAGCGCACGGATAACCAACCTGTGATTGGCCTCAACACCTCTGAACAATCCCCTTCTGAATTCCTTGCGCCCTACACCAGAGAGATGCAGGTCACTGCAAAGGCGCTTGCCCAACTGCCGCACCATCACAGCATGAATTAGGTTTATGACAAAAGCAGAACTTCCTCTGACAACTCCGGCTGCGGCGGTTGAGAATACGCCCGCTCATCCTAAAGCCTGGAAATGGTACGACTACTTCACGTTTAATACAGACCATAAAGTGATTGGCATCCAGTACATCGTGACTGGTTTCGTCTTCTACCTGATTGGCGGAATGATGGCAGAAGTCATGCGAACGGAACTGGCAACGCCAGACCCGAACGTGGTTGCGCCAAACGTCTACAATTCTCTGATGACAAACCACGGCACAATCATGATTTTCTTCTGGATCGTCCCCGTGGCGACTGGTGGCTTTGGCAACTACCTGGTGCCATTAATGATTGGCGCAAAAGATATGGCGTTTCCTCGCCTGAATGCGCTGGCCTTCTGGCTCAACCCGGTGGCCGGACTGCTGCTGGGTCTCAGCTTCTTCTTTGGCGGTAGCCAGTCGGGCTGGACGGCCTACCCCCCACTCAGCTTGATCACGGCCTCAAATGCTCAATCCCTGTGGTGTCTGGCGATCGCTATCATTGGCACTTCTTCGATTCTGGGATCGCTCAACTTTGTCGTGACCATCTGGATGATGCGCACGCCCGATATGAAGTTGGATCAGGTTCCTCTATTTTGCTGGGCGATGATGGCCACTGCCATTCTGGCACTGATCTCCACCCCTGCGCTGGCGGCTGGACTGATCCTGCTACTGTTTGATATCAACTTTGGTACCTCCTTCTTCAAGCCTGACCAGGGTGGCAACGTTGTCATCTATCAGCACCTTTTCTGGTTCTATTCCCACCCGGCGGTGTATCTGATGATCCTGCCCATCTTCGGTCTGATGTCGGAGGTGGTTTCGACCCACGCCCGCAAACCGATTTTTGGCTATAAGGCGATCGCCTACTCCAGTCTTGCCATTTGTCTGCTGGGCACGATTGTCTGGGCGCACCATATGTTCACCAGCGGAGTCTCACCCTGGCTGCGTGTTTACTTTACGATCGCCACAATGATCATCGCTGTTCCCACCGGGATCAAGGTGCTGAGTTGGACGGCGACCCTCTGGGGTGGCAAGATTCGCTTCACCAGCGCTATGCTGTTTGCGTTGGGCTTCCTGTCGATGTTTGTGTTTGCTGGGATCACTGGCGTCATGTTGGCTGCCTCAGCGTTTGACATGCATGTCCATGACACCTACTTTGTGGTGGGACACTTCCACTACACCTTATTTGGTGGCTCCGTGTTTGGTATTTACGCCGGACTGTACCACTGGTTCCCCAAGATCACGGGACGGATGATGAACGAACCGCTGGGTCGTATTCACTTTGGATTGACCTTCATCGGCACTCACCTGACGTTCATGCCGATGCACGAGTTGGGGCTGATGGGAATGCCGCGTCGTGTCGCCCTCTACGACCCCCAATTTCAGGCCATCAACCAGATTTGCACGATTGGTGCTTATGTTTTAGGAATCTCGGTACTGCCGTTCCTGTTTAACGCCATCTGGAGCTGGATGAAGGGGCCGAAAGCGGGGGATAACCCCTGGAACGCCCTCTCGTTAGAGTGGACGACCAGTTCGCCTCCACCGATTGAGAACTGGGATGTTGTACCCGCCATTACCCACGGTCCTTACGACTACGGTAAAAATGGTCACAGTGCTCAAGCAGAGGAGGCGATCGCAGAGGCAACGGTTAGTTAATTACCCATTCCCCAACCTCAACCTATGCAAGGCTCTACTGTCGATTCCTCTCAAGTTATTCTCAATTCCTCCCATCCACCGACCCCGGTCGCTGAAGCCCATCATGGTGAGCATCCTGATCTACGGGTCTGGGGGCTGCTGACCTTCCTGGTCTCTGAGTCGGTGATGTTCTTCGGGTTCTTTGTCACCTACCTGCTGCTGCGGAATATGACCGCCCAGTGGCCGCCTGAAGGAACTGAGGTGGAACTGCTGGTGCCGACGGTCAACACCGTGATTCTGGTTTCCAGTAGCTTCGTGATCCACATGGGCGATGTCGCCATCAAAAAGAACAATGTCGCCGGGATGCGCAAGTGGTACATCATCACCGCCATCATGGGGGCTGTGTTCCTTGTCGGCCAGGTGTATGAGTACATGACCCTGGGCTACGGCCTGACCAAAAACATCTTCTCCAATTGCTTCTACCTGATGACGGGCTTCCACGGGCTGCACGTCTTCATTGGCCTGCTGCTGATCCTGGGTGTACTGTGGCGATCGCGCCGTGAGGGCCACTATTCCGACAAGAAACATATCGGCATTGAGATGGCTGAAATCTACTGGCACTTCGTAGATATTATCTGGATCATTCTGTTCACCCTGCTCTATGTCCTGACCATGTTCTAGTCGGTCGTTTGCTTTGCTCATCGCCATACGGCTGTGGGGTGGGCGTCCCGCCCGCCCAGACGGGCAAGATGCCAGGAATGACGATACCCATGCCAAATGACCCACTGGTCGTTCGTCAGGCGAACTTTTCCTGGAGTGTGTGGCTCGC
>JBIKWV010000835.1:0-3146 GCA_044356135.1 Elainellaceae cyanobacterium | reverse complement strand
TTCGCCGCGCCACGCTAAAACTGGGATTTTAATAAACAGCAGATCCCTAAGTACTTATCCGAGAACCGAAAACCCAAATTCTGGCAGGCCCGACGCTGTAGCGTCGGGCCTGCCAGAATTTGGGTTTTCGGTTAGCCTCCCCAAAAAGGCGGACTGCTTCTCGCCGCTTTTCTACTAACTTGCCAGATACTCTCGAATATCTCCCCGACGCTTACGCAGCTTGGTCAGCGCCTCTCGCTCAATCTGTCGCACTCGTTCGCGGCTGATATTAAGGCGATCGCCAATCTTGGCCAGCGTCAGCGACCGACCATCTTCCAGGCCAAATCGCAGAGAAAGAACTTCCCGCTGCTGGGGTGTCAGGTCAGACATAATTTGCTGCAACTCATTGCGCAGAGCGGTCTGAGCAGCAAAATCTTCGGGAGAAGGGCCAGTGTCCTCCAGCAGTTCGCCCAGTTCAGTGTCCTGGTTGTCGCCGACGCGCAGATCCAGCGACAGAGGCTGACGCGCTTTCTCCAGGTACTCGCGCACCTGCTTGACACTCATCTCCAACTCATCCGCCAGTTCAGCGGCAGTGGCAGCCCGCCCCAGATTCTGAGAAAGCTGCCGCTGCGCTTTCTTAATCTTGTTCAGCTTCTCTGTAATATGGATCGGCAGACGAATCGTGCGCCCCTTCTCGGCGATCGCCCTTGTGATGGCCTGCCGAATCCACCAGTAGGCGTAGGTGCTGAAGCGATACCCCTTGGTGGGGTCAAACTTCTCCACCCCCCGCTGCATCCCAATCGTGCCTTCCTGAATCAGATCCAGCAGATCCACATTGCGCTTGATATATTTCTTCGCTACGGACACCACCAGCCGCAGATTGGCCTCCACCATGCGGCGCTTGGCAATGTCGCCCTCCAGCAGCGCTTTCTCCAGTTCGACCTCTGACAATTGTGCTTCGACCGCCCATTCAGATAAATGGGGCGATCGCCCCAGCGCCAACTCCAGGTCTTCCCGAATTTTCTGCAAGGTACTCCATCGCTGTACCTGCTTGCCGAATAAAATCTCCTGCTCGTGAGTCAGTAGAGGCACTCGGCCAATCTCACGCAGGTAGGCGCGAACCGGATCAGTAGAGGCTTGAGAGGTTTTCATATCGGCAGTCCGTGAAAGAAAATGGGGTAGAACAATTGTACTAATGTATCGGGGATATGAAAAGGTGGGGGACAGAACCTCCCGAAACCTAATCCAGGTGAATGCTGAGAACTGACCGCAGAGGGCGATCGCGGTTCAAGCAGGCAGGGTGTTGAAAAGAAAGCGACTCCATCAACCCGACAGAAGGCGGGCCAGCAGAGAAAGTGATTCCGAGAGGTTCAGATGCTTAATCGACTGTATTAAGAATCGTAACATTTATGAGAGAGTCGCACAATAGCTTAAAGATTTGATTGACTGACCCACCGTTTAAATTTAGCTATAGATTAGCGAGTGATCCTCACTGGAACTGCATCCTGGACGACAAAACGATACATATTTAGCGTTCCCACCACTTCTGCTTGTAGAGAAATACCACGGGAAAACTTAACATTTTCCTGCAATCCTTAATTTTTTCGGCTCAACCATTAAATTTATGCCAGTCTATCAAAATTTTTGGAATGCTCATTCTGCCCCAGGAGAGAGATGGTCATTGCCTCTCAAAGATGGATGGATGGGCAGTTGTACGTTCCTGATGATAGCGATCCGAGCGTCTCAGGGAGCATATTGGGATTGGTTGGATCTTGTCATTTCAAATCGGGGATGGCAAGAGGAAAGAGGTGACTGAATGTAAACAAAAACTTAAATTATGAGAGCCTACCAGTCCACCAAAGAAACTTTGCCTGGTTAGTGTGGCAAACTACTACCCTCCTGGAGTTTTGCCTATATTCCCCATAATGCCGCAAAACGTTCTCGTAGAGAGCGTTTCGCGGCCTATTGAGGTTGAGTGCCGATTTTTTCTGAAAAGCTGATGCAGTAAGCTTTTCAGAAAAAATCGGCACAATTGAGTCAAAAGTCCAGTACCCTCTGAAGAGCACAAAAAGAAAAGCACAAAAATCGCAGAGGCGCAACACGGTAGTGCTGCGCCCCCGAAATTATTAAGTGCCTGAAGATTTTGGGTGAAAGCTGCGCAGAGCGCGGCTCTACAAAACCTGGTCTATTCCAGCGCGAAGCACTGTCAGCCCTGATGCGTGTTTGGCCATCCCGTGATCGTTGATTTTTCTGCAAGAAGTGCAGAAAAATCAACAATCGCAGGCATTCTAGGCTCTAGACGCCAGGGGTTGCCATCGATTTCCGCAGAATCTTCAGCCCTTTCTTCACCCGACGAGAAACAGTGACCGCGCTGATACCAAGCCGTTCTGCAGTTTCTTTCTGAGTCAGATCGTACAGGAACACAAACTCCAGCACTTCACGGGTACGGCGCTCCAGTTGCACCAGCGCCTGTTGCAGCCGAATGCGATCTTCCTGAGCCAGTTGAAAACTGCGGTACTGGGAGTCGGGAATCAGTTCCCCCAGGGAGGTGGAACCCTCATCCTCATCGCGCATTGGAGCATCAAGGCTGAGGGGTGCCCGGTTGCGGTAAGCCAGCTTAATTTCCTGCCATTCATCAATGGAGACTTGCAGGGCCTCAGCTACCTCCCAATCAGTGGGCTGCCGATGCAGTTGCACGTGCAGATCACGAATCACTCCTGTTGCCTGGTGCTGGATTGCCTGCCAGCGCCGGGGAATTCGAACTGCGGATCCTTTGTCGCGCAGGTAGTGTTGAATCTCACCCCGGATGTAGGGAATGGCAAAGGAACTGAAGGCGTGGCCTTTTGTCATGTCAAACCGCTCAATGGCACGGATCAGACCTAGACTACCAACCTGCAAGAGGTCTTCATAGCTCTCTGTGCATTGATTGACCCAGTGGTGAGCCTCCTTGCGAACAAGGCCAAAATTGAGCTGGACAAGCTGATTGCGTATTTCTGCAGAAGGAGACTTCTGGTACTCCCGCAGCAGTTGGAGACTCTCACTCTTTAGTTCGTTGGCAACAGAGGTATACATGACGAGATTCAGGTAATAAGAAGACGAACTACGGCAACCATCAAACTTGCAGAGGGGCATAGAGGAATCAAGAGCAGAAGAAGGCTCCGGCTAAT
>JBIKWV010000629.1:0-3914 GCA_044356135.1 Elainellaceae cyanobacterium | reverse complement strand
TCGCAAAACTGGGATACACCCTAGAGAGTCGCGCTTAGCGCGACTCTCTACAAAAATTCATCCTCCCAATCAGCAATGCCGTGATTTTTACACAAAGTTGTGGAGAGTCTTCTGATAATGGGTTTCAATTTATTGTCGAATCGGAATGGATATCAAGATTTCTGTCCCCTTCCCTGGCGTTGAAAAACATTCCAGTTTTCCGTGATGTTTTTCTGTAACGATCTGGTAACTGATGGACATGCCCATTCCCGTTCCTTTGCCGATCGGCTTAGTGGTGAAGAACGGCTCAAACATACGAGCTTTAACCTCTTCAGGTATTCCGATACCGTTGTCGGCGATCGCAATTTCAATCCATTGAGAATTAATGCAAGAAGTCCGAATCGTAATTGTGGTTTGTCTGCCGTCTTCTATCTCCTCTAGCACATCAATTGCATTTGCCAAAATGTTCATAAAAACCTGATTTAATTGTCCCGGATAACAGTCTACGGGCGGTAACTGACCGTAATCTTTAATCACCTGAATTCCCGGACGATGCGCTCTATCCTTAAGGCGATGTTGCAGGATCAGCAGTGTGCTGTCCAGTCCTTCATGAATATCCACTGTTTTAAATTCGGCTTCATCCAGTCGAGAGAAATTGCGTAATGACAGCACAATTTCACGAATGCGACTGGTTCCAACCTTCATGGAGGTCAAAATCTTGGTGACATCTTCAATCAAAAAATCTAATTCAACTTCGGACAAAATCTCCTGCAATTTTGGCGAGGGATGGAGACAATCCTGTTGATATGCCTGCACCAGCTTTACCAGATTTTGCGTGTAGTCCTCCAGATAAGTCAAATTGCCGTGGATAAAATTGACTGGATTATTAATCTCATGGGCCACGCCTGCCACCAGTTGCCCCAGAGACGACATTTTCTCGCTCTGCACCAGTTGCGCTTGAGCCGCATGGACTTCTTGCAACGCGGTTTCCAGCGCCTGTGCTTTCTGCTCCATGCTGCGGCTGTAGACCTCTGCCTGATCGCGCGACAGTTGCAGTTGTTCCACCATGTAGTTGAATTTGCGAGCCAGTAAACCCACTTCATCATCAGTCAAAACGGGCGCACGCTGGTTCAAATCACCTGCTGCAACCCTGGTAGCCGTGTGAGCAACTTCCAATACCGGACGGACGATCTGCCTGACCAGGCGCGATAGCACCAGGGCAAGCAGAGCAGACAGAAACAGGCCCATGACCATGATTTGTCGCGTTAGTTGTCTGGCAGGTTGACTGGCACTGTCCTGATGCTGCTCCACCAGCAGGCTCAGACCGATGTCACTCAGGCTGTGGTACACCCCAATCACGGGTTCCTGCGCATAGTTCTGATATAGCCCACGACCGCTCACTCCCCGAATTGATGCATCAATTCCCTCACTGGAGACGGCCTGCCCCAGAGGAGCATTGCTGTGATAGTCTGCTACTAGCGTACTGATTCCCTCTACACTGCCCACCAGATAAGCATCTACCCCGTGTCCTAAATCAGCTTGCACACCCATAATCTGACCCAGTCGGTTCAGATTGAGGTGCGCAATCAAAATGCCAATTCGTTCTCCCCTGGGATCCCTGAGCGATGTTGCAAAAGTGACCGTGAGCTTATTCGATGACTGGTCTGCCGCTGGGGATGTGTAAAAAATTGGGTTGGTTGGTTTCCCTGGTTTGACCTCTTCAAAATAAGTCAGATCAGCAGAAGACTCATACGTCCCTTCCCGGTCTTTCTCGGTTGAAAGAAGGATGCGATCGCTCACGTCCAGAATTGAAATCTCGCTGAACTGGCTGGTGTCCAATGAATTGAGATATCGCGTCAGCAAGGCTCGTGCTTCTGTCTGATCAGAAGTTTGAACCATTTCCATGAGCACGCGGCTCTGGTTCTGCATGAGTGGGTTCTGGGCGATCGACAGAAAGACGCGCTGCTGATCCTCAAACCAGCGGTTCACCTCATTCTCCTTCAAAGACGCGGCTACGCTTAATCGTTCGAAGGTTGATTGTTGTAGAGAATGTTGAGCGTGGTAAAGCGTTGCGCCCCCGGTGATACCCACTAGCACCAGGGACAGTAGCAGGAAGTATCCAGACAGCCGATTGGTCAGATGCTGTTTCCAGCCCTTCACCAGCGGATTGTTCTGCAACCAGTCGTGCATTATTGCCATGCGACAAAAATCTCCTGGATTTGCTGGATAGCCTCATCTGCTGCCTGTTCTGGCGTTGTTGCTCCGGTCGCAACCCGGTGAATGGCCTGCCCCCAGACATCCTGCTGAAAGACCTGGCTATAGGCAGGGGCCTGTACAGAGTGGAACAGACGATTGGAGCGATCGCGCATCGTTGCTGAGAGCATCGACAGGTGGGGGTCTGCCTGGTTCGTCCAGAAGGCATTGTCCGAGATCGTGGGCATCACCGGGAAGAATCGACCTCTGGAACTTTGCACAAATTCCTGGAGAACTTTTGGTTGGGTCAGGTAGGCCAGAAACGCCTTGGCAATCTCCTGTTTCTGAGAGGAGGCCAGAATCACCGCTTGATTAACCGAAATGAGTTGCTCTATAGCACTGCCATCCGGTTTTTTCGGTAATTCAAGGGTGCCTAACTGCTGCAAATATACGTCCCGGTTGTTTTGCTGTGAGACCGGAATCGACATGGAGGGATTGACCGTCATCACCACCTGCTGGTTCAGCAATGCCCGGTTATTATCAGGGGTTAGCCATTTCGTTGCGGTGGGTGGAACATAGCCCTGCTGATAAAAATGGGTATACCACTTCAGGCAGCGGATAATCCCTGCGCGTACATCCGGTAGATGTAGCTGTAGATTGCCCTGCTCATCCAGTAACTGTACGTTGTAAGCCTGCAAGATATGTTCGAAGAACACGTAGGTATCGGAGTTACCAGGGGAAATCTGGATGCCTAACCCGTACACCTCTGGATTCCTGGGGCGGAGCGCACTCTGGACTTCCTTCCAGTAGTTCCAAAACTCATCCCACTGGTCAGGAATGCTGCGATCGCCCAATCCTGACTGCTTCACCAGTTGCCGTTGATAAAAGACGTAGGTAGCTTCCTGGCTGAGCGGCAGCGCGTAATAGCTGCGTTTCTTACTATTTTTGTTATAAAACGAGACTGCTTCTAAGGTGGTTTGACTGTAGAACGCTTTAGCTGGTTCAATCACATCTGAGAGATCGACTAGCTTACCCTCCCATGCAAAGCGGGGGTGCAGTGCCAGATCACCTTTGTAGGCGTAGAGGATATCAGGTGGATTACCAGCCTGATCAGCCCGCTCCAGCTTCAGTAGAATATCATCCTGCTTGTGAAACGAAAGATTAATGGGAATGCCGCGCTGCTGCTGCCACTCCTGAACAATTTTCTGGATGGCCTCATCCTCCGCCAGAATCAGCCCCTTCGTCCACCAAATCTCCAGAGTCGCGTTGGATGAAGCAGATGTAGGTGAGGGCGATCGCGTTGTGGTAGGTACCTGCGCCGTGCAGGCAGCCGTCAGGCCACTCAGTGACAGCCAGAGCATTCGCCGCCGTGTTAAACCGAGCTTGAGCCGACGATAAAGCTGAGAAGACGTTCTCATAATTGATCCTTTCGGCAGATGAAGACGCTAGTATGGCAAAACGAAAGTTCTGTAAGGGCTGAAGGGGGTTCCCCCTTGAGGAGGTCAGGGGGTGTGCCCCTGCCTGGGAGTGAACCGCCAAACCCCTAGAATTTTGGGCGTTGCTTAATTCAGGGATGAATTTTTGTAGAGAGCCGCGCTTAGCGCGGCTCTCTACAAAAATTCATCCTCCCAATCAGCAATGCTGAATTTTGCGACTGCTGCAAAATTCAGTGTTTGTAACACTAGGGCGATTCAAACGGAGGTTGTATTTGGTTGGTTTCCCCAATGTTCCCAGGTGTTTCA
>JBIKWV010000628.1:0-3916 GCA_044356135.1 Elainellaceae cyanobacterium | reverse complement strand
TTCAATTCTCATAGCAAATTTGTGGACGGCGCCCCGCTATCCCGCCGCCCCTTCCACAATTTGCATCCTCAGTCTTTGGATGGGTGGTTTCTGATCCTCAGTCAATCCCATATTCAAAAGCCCTGTGTTAGCGCTTGTTTGCCTGCACGGGGCTTCGATTTTCAGTAGAAGTCTGGCAGTTTTTACTGTGCTTCACCTCAGAACCCTCCAACCGTCTCCCCCAACTGCAAAAAATTTTGGAATTTATTTCCACGATCTACCCGAAATCATTGGAATTGCGCGGAATCTGAGTTATAAAACTAGTGTTCTACGCAAGCTAAATTGCCAGCGTTGAACGGTTAGAGTCAGAAAAAATTTCTCGCACTTTAGTTCAAGCAACACCTCATCAGCTATAACCTTGACAAATAATGAGCTGAACAGGAAGTGTGTGGGCACCGCCCCCATACCCCCTGCACCTCACCCGTATGAAAAACGCTACAGATAGATAGAAGGTAGAACGCAGACACCGCGCAGAAGGGATGCAGCGTCGATGGCAAGGAACCCGTTGAGAGTCGAGACAGAACAGCAATTTGACTGGCGCATTCAGTCGGGCGATTCCCCCTCGGGGAGACTGCAAAGCAACTGCACCCCCCGCACCACGGTCAGTCTGCCTCAAAATCTGCCGCCATTGGCTTACCGCACCGCTACTGCCCAGACTTCCCCTGTAGCTGCTCCTGCAAAGCGTTCCCCAGCGACTCCCCCCACCGCCCCCAGGCGACCTCCGCGTCCCACCGCCAGGAAAGCCCTCCATCCTACCCCACCTCCTGCGCCTCCGCGCCCGCGCCGTGTTCGCAAGCCTGCGCCTCGCATCCGACTGCTGCACCCCAACTGGAGTACTCTGCGCATTGCCTGGAAATGGCCGATGTTCTGGCTGGTGATTCTGGGAGGACTGAGTGGGACAGGTTTGCTGGCGCTCCTCTGGTTAACCAATCTGCCGCCCCTGCCCGACTGCAAAACTCTGCCACCCCTGGCGTCGGACTCCGATCGCCTCTACTGCGCCCGCGAATCCATCCAATTGGGGGGGGCTGACGCGCTGGTGACGGGGCTACAGTTGATTCAGCCCTGGGGGGAGAATCATCCTCTGTCTCGAGAGGCACAGCCGCTGCTCAAGTCCTGGTCTGAGCAATTACTGGCGATCGCTCGTCAGAAGGTCGAGCAGGCCGACCTGAAGGGAGCTGTTGCCCTGGCGTGGAAAGTTCCCCGTACCAGCCCGGTGTATGCAGAAGCTCAGAAGGCAATCGTGGAGTGGCGATCGCAGTGGAACCAGGGCGAAACAATTATTGCAAATGCCCAGAAGGCACTCCAGCAGCAGGAATGGAAGGCAGCCTCTGAACAACTGTTGGCGCTGGGGGGAGTGTCCAACGACTACTGGCGCATCCAGCGGCTCGACGAACTGACGCGCCGAATTGTGTTGGAACGAACTGCCGCCGAGAATTTGCAGAAAGCTCAGAAATTGGGGAAGGGCAATCATCCCGAGCGACTGGTACAGGCGATCGCCCTGGTGCAGCAAATTGCCCCCAGCACTTACGTCTGGCCCCAGGCGGCTCCTCGTTTGACGGAGTGGAGCATAACCCTGGCCAATACCGCCCTGACGCTGTGGCGATCGGGTGATCAGTCGGGAGCGATTGCCCTGGCGCAGCAAATTCCTGTCAATGTGGATCTTCCCGGTGATGCGAAGGATTTGGTGATCCTCAGTCACGCTACCCAACTGGCCAGCATCAGCGATGTGGATTGGCAGCCCTCTCTGGAACAGGTGTGGGGTCTGCGGGAGGCGATCGCAGCCCTGCGGCGGATTGCGCCCAGCAGCCCCTTCTACGCCCAGGCCCAGGCAAACTTGCGCGACCGGGAGGCCCAACTTCAGGACATGACGCAACTCCAGGCCGCTAGCGTGATTGCCAGTCTGTCTCAGCAGTCTGCACTGGAACTGGCCATCCAGCAGGCGCAGCAAATTGCTCCCGATCGGCCTCAGCGCAACCGGGCGCAGACGCTGATCGCTCACTGGGGACTGGAGATCCAGCGACTCCAGGATCTACCCTACCTGGCACGTGCCCGTTCCCTGGCGGCTCCCGATACGATTCCTGCGCTGCGGCAGGCAATCGCCGCTGCCCAGCAGGTGCCCCAAAACCGCGCCCTGCGAATGGATGCCGATGCGGCAATTGCTCAATGGACAGCACGCATTGAAACTATTGAAGACCAGCCAATTTTTGATCGGGCGCGTCAGTTGGCCGACCAGAACCGTCTGCGGGATGCCATCCAGGAGGCCCGCAAGATTGAGCGAGGTCGCGCTTTATATGACCCGGCTCAGGCCGCCATCGCCAGTTGGCGAAATACGATTGAGCAGGCGGAAATTGCCCAGGATCGCAAGATAATGGATGAGGCCAACTCTCTGGCGGCACGGGGGCGATTGTCTCTGGCGATCGAGGCGGCATTGCGAATTGGGTCTGAGCGTCCACTGTATAGCGAGGCGCGTTCGGCGATCGCCAGTTGGAGTGATCAGCGTGACCAGATCTGGGCCGATTGGGGTGCGAGTAATGGCGTCCCCAGCGATCAGGTCCCTGCGGATGTTCCCTCTGATTCTGATGTGAATCCCGATGATTCTGGCCTTTCCCAGTAACCCTAGCAACATCCAATGACTGCCGATCAGCCCCGGTTTGCTCCAATTCTCAACGTCCTTCTGGTCGTCGGCGATCCCGTGTTTCGGTCGGCATTGAGGCTCTGGTTAGAAACGACTGCTCAGGTACGGGTGGTGGCTGAATCGGGGGATGGTGAAGCAGCGTTGGGGCAACTGGCGCTCAGGATCGGCTCTGATGACGAAGATATTCCCCCCGATCCACTGAATCTGGCCATTGTCGATCTGCAACTGGGGCAGGCAAACCCGACGGCTGTTCAGGGGTTGGATCTGTGTCAGCGGATTCGGGTAACGTATCCAGACTTGTCGGTGCTGATGATCGGAACAGTTGATGAACCCGTGCTTCTCGCCGCAGTTCGACAGGCCGGAGCTAGCGGTTTCTGCTCTAGAACGGCTCCCCTGGAGACGCTGGCGATCGCCATTCGTCGCACCGCAATGGGGCAAACCTTCTGGTCCCCCCCCCCTGCCGCCCCAACCGTTGCTCTCACTCCAGCTCCCACCCCCGTTGGCCCCCTGGCCTACGCCCGACGAAATTTACGGCAATCGGGGATGCAGCGAATTGACCAGACCATTGAGGAGATAGTATCCTACCTGCGATCGCCCAACCTTTCCCTGCTGGATCGGGCAGTACTGGCGGGGCGGTATCGGGAGCTGAAGGCGTCTCGCTGGCTGGTCAGTCGGCTGCTGGCGACCCCCGCCCTGGAGGAGGCAATTGAGTCTCAGTCAGAAACAGTCCCCCCGCAGGCAGCAACTCAGTCCAGGATTAACCCAGGAGGAACGGCTGAAACCACCCGTATTGCTGCTTCTGGTGGTGTCGCGACTCCGGATCGCTCGGCGTTGGCTACCGTTGGTTCTCCCAGTGACCTTGTAAATGCCCAGACTGCCGTTCGAAACCTGCGCTCGGCCCTGTTTGATGAACTGCTGTCTCGGCTCCAGAGTAATCTGGAGAATCTGACAGACACTCCGATGGAAACTGATATTTTGCGGTCTGATCGGAAACGGGATCTGTTCTATTTGATCCTGCGAAAATTAGAAGATTTGCTGGATGAACTGCGGTTTTCGCAGGTGCAGCCCGGTCAACTCGGTGAGAAGCGATCGCAACTCCTGCTGGATCTCTGGGAAGCCTCAACGACGGATTTCTTTGGCAAATACTACACGATTGCCTATCGTGACCTGGAAGTCGGGGTGGTCAGCACACTGTTGCAGGATGCTCCCACTGTGGAATCGGAAATTCTCGATAAGATTCCC
>JBIKWV010000627.1:0-3917 GCA_044356135.1 Elainellaceae cyanobacterium | reverse complement strand
CCCAATTCACTGATTCAACTCCGTATGACCTCACCTTCTGTGGAAACACGTTCCTTCCAGTTCAGCGATGACAAATCCGATAAGTTCTGGACGATTACGCTGGAAGAGACACAGCACACGGTTCACTACGGGCGAACGGGAACGCAGGGACAGCAGCAGACGAAGGAGTTTCCGACGGTAGACAAGGCGCGTCAGTCCTACGAGAAGCTGATTCGAGAGAAGCTGTCGAAGGGCTATGTGGAGATGGGAGAGCAAGTTCCGGCGCGGGGTTTCGCCGTTACCGCAGGAGTCACCCCGACCGAAAAGAAAACCAAAGCAGCTCCTGTTAAAGAGTTTGAGGATCTGTTTGATGCACAGGTCCTTCAGGAGGTGACTGCCCCGGTTGCAACTCCTGGGGAAGTGGCTGAACCTGGAGCCGCTGTTTCGCCAGCAAGCGAGCAGCTTTCAGAGGGGATAGATGGAGTAGGGCGATCGCTCAATCTCACTCCGGAGGACTGGTTTTGGGCAACATGGCGACCGCTAACACCCCTACAGCGTCCCCAGGCAAAGCCGTTTGATCTGAAGCAGGCACTCCAACAGCTCACCAGGGTTACAACCATTCAGGAGGGTTGGCGTTGGAACTGGTCAAAGGCGAATATTTCTGTTTCGCTGTCCAGAGAAGAAGCTCACTTCTGGTTCAACGCGATCACACAGGCACACCATCAGATCACGCCAGAGCAACTAGCAGAACAGCTATCAGCGCAGTCATTCACGGGAGACATCTCCCCCGAAAGTTTCTATAAGGCGCTACTAAACCAGTCTTATGAAATAGCTAATAGCACAATTTCCTTCATTTCCATTGTTGCTCAGCAAAGCTTGCAGGAGATTTGTCTGGCTCTGTTCAATCTTTTCTCCACGGCACAATTGATCGATTGTCTCTTCTATATTGATAAACACATTGTTGGCATGGCTCACGTTGACAGTTGGGCATGGCAGAGGGTACAAGCCACTCTAACCAACGCCTTCCAGAAGTACGTTCTGCCCTACCTGAACCAGGAGGAACGGATGGAATTGAAGCAGACGGTGGAACAGCAGTTGGATTTGAGCCAATGGCCGACCGATCACTATAGCGAGCCGTCCCCGATTTTTCATCTGGCGGCCTGTCTGGGATGTGAAGGTTTAGAGCAATTAGTGGAAAGCTGGGCGGATGATTTTTACAAGCCCAGTGGATGGCGCATCGATTACTATCACCGTCCTCAAGAAGTGATTTTTGGCCTAAACAGCCCGGAACTGGTTCAAGCCCACATGCGGCGGCTAAAGCTACCCCTGTACTTCCCCGATCAGCCGTCCGTCTCCATCATGTACCTGCGGGCATGGCTGGCCCACACAGAATTTTCAGCGTTGGATTATGTCGGCAATACAGTTCTGGAGATTACGAATAAGAAAGACGCAGAAGCCTTTATTAAAGATTTCGCAAGCACGGTTCAGTCTCCAGAGGTCGCTCCCGTGATGCTGGAGTTGATGCTGTCGTCAAAGGCTCCGAGTGTAGCACGCCAGTGGCTACAGGATTACCCCGAACTGGCGATCGCCGGACTCATCCCCCTCATCGGCCAGCGTCGCCCCGGCAAAGGACCCGCCGGACGTGTAACCGAAGCAGCCGTCAACTGGTTACGCAGTTTAAAGCGTCAGGGGTATGAACCGATGATTCGCACCTGCCTGGAACAGCAACCGGAGGAGGTCGCCGAGCGCATCCGTCAGGCCGTTCTGGAGTTCCAGGAGAAGGAGTACACCCCCTTTGACGATCGCACTACTCCCGAATGGCTCCAGCAGGCGCTCTCCACCCTTCCTGAAAAATCCTCAAAGAAAAAAGCTGGCTGGACGATTGTGCTGGCGGATCTGCCTGCGATCGCTGTTGGAGACTACTGCCTGAACGCCATCCAGTTAGAGGCGGTATTAAACACATTGAGACAGTCCAAATTGGACAGCTCCCATCCACTGGTGACTACGGTGAAGGGTCACTGCGATCGCAGCACTCTCGACGCCTTTGCCTGGAAACTCTTTGAACTCTGGCTCACCGAAGGCGCACCCTCAAAGGAAAACTGGGCGATGATGGCCGTTGGCTTACTGGGAGGCGATGTCTCCGCCCTCAAGCTGGCTCCCCTGATCCGAGAATGGCCCGGTGAGAGCCAGCACCAGCGGGCAGTGCTGGGTCTGGAGTGCCTGCGAACCATCGGCACCGACACCGCCCTGATGCAGATTAACGGCATTGCTCAGAAGGTGAAATTCAAGGGCATCAAGCAGCGGGCGCAGGAGTGCATGGAGGCGATCGCCCAGGACAGAAACATGGCTCGTGAGCAGCTTGAGGATCGAATTGTCCCCGACTGTGACTTGGATGAGCGGGGCACCTGCATTTTTGACTTTGGTGCGCGTCAGTTTCGCTTTGTGCTGAGCACAGACCTGAAACCAATGGTGAAGGATGGTGAGGGGAAGGTAAAACCCAATTTGCCAAATCCGGGGGCAAAGGATGATTCCGAGAAGGCAGAGGGAGCGATCGCCCACTGGAAATTCCTGAAGAAGCAGGTGAGTGAGGTCATCAAGATCCAGACCCTGCGCCTGGAGCAGGCAATGGTGACGGGAAGACACTGGCAGCTAGATGAGTTTACCGCGCTGCTGGTGCAGCATCCGTTGATGACTCACCTGGTGCAACGGTTGATTTGGGGGGGCTACGATGCGGCGGGTAGGCTGATGGCGACCTTCCGCGTCACGGAAGACCAGACCTGTGCCAACGCCAACGATGAGACGTTTGATCTCACTGGAGTGACACAAATCGGCATTGTGCATCCGCTGCATTTATCGACAGAGGTGCGATCGGTCTGGGGTGAACTGCTGAGCGACTATGAGATCGTGCAGCCATTTCAGCAGTTGGGGCGATCGCTCCACGGTCTGGAACCCGGCGAGAAAACTGCCTTCGAACTCACTCGCTTTCAGAACCTCGAAATTCCCATCGTCGCCCTGGTCAGAACCCTGGAGAATCTCGGCTGGCAGCGCGGCTGTCTGCACGATCACGGGGATTATTCGCTCCATTTCAAATACTTCTCCTCCGCAGACGTTACGGCAGTGGTGGGAGAATACGAGGAGGTGTTTGTCGAGCTAAGCGTGGTGGTTGGTTCAGGCTTCGAGGATATCAATCGATGCTGTTTTCTGAAGGGCTTACATAATGATCTGGAGTACTTTCCGGGACAGTCCTGGATGCCGGAGGTAACTAGACAGCGCATTCCTTTAGGAGAGGTCGATCCTGTGATCATCAGCGAAGTTCTCAACGATTTGATTACCGTGGCTGCAAAGGCACCGTAGAAAAGAATGTCCAGGGTATCTGACAAATATGCCACCTCGAACCAGAAAACCGATCGCCCCACCTCCGCCAGAACTCCAGCGCCCCGCCGCCGAAGTTCTGTACGCCGATGAACTGAAACGGCTGGCAGAACTGGACGCCAGCGCTCCTCGTCCCGGCAACTGGCAACTGACACCGCAGTCTGTCCTCAAATTCATCCTGGGCGATGCCGACCTCCAGATCGCGCCTAAATTTGTCGGCAGTCGCAGTATGCTGGAGCGCTGCATCGTGGCGCTGGCTACCAACCGGGGGCTGATGCTGATTGGCGAACCGGGCACCGCCAAAAGTTACCTGAGTGAACTATTGGCCGCTGCCATTAGCAACGACTCTACCCTCACCATCCAGGGCAGCGCAGGCACCACCGAAGACAGCATTAAATATTCCTGGAACTATGCCCTGCTGCTCGCGGAAGGCGCGACGGAGCGATCGCTCGTCCCCGCCCCTCTCTACCGGGGAATGCAGGCCGGAAAACTGGTGCGCTTTGAGGAGATTACTCGCTGTCCGCTGGAGATTCAGGACACGCTGCTGTCAATTTTGAGCGATCGCG
>JBIKWV010000626.1:0-3919 GCA_044356135.1 Elainellaceae cyanobacterium | reverse complement strand
CAGACTGGTGAGAGAGAGCCGCGCTCAGCGCGGCTCTCTCTCACAAGTCTGTATTTCACTAGAGTGAGAAACGCAATATCTGGAGATAGAGTTTTGTAACACCCCTTGACTCTCCAGTGCGCTGGAGACTTCAGGATAAAGCTATGAGATTTGTAAGGATAAAACCCATGACGCTACAGTTCACCGTTCCCAACATGTCCTGCTCTGCCTGTGCTGACACCATTACTAAGGCCGTAAAGGCGATCGACCCCTCCGCCGAGATCAACGCAGACACCAAATCAAAGCTGGTCAACATCGACACGCAGGCCAACGAGACCACCGTTCGAGAGGCGATCGCAGCAGCAGGATATACGATCGCCTGAAATTTTTGGGAGACGATTCATGGCACGAGATCAGGCAACCCTTAACCAGACGGACTTAGACCAGGCAGCGCTCAAACTCCGTGGCATGAGCTGCGCTGCCTGTGCTGGCAACATTGAACAGGCGATTCGCTCGGTTCCGGGAGTACTGGAGTGCTCCGTCAACTTTGGGGCTGAGCAGGCCAGCGTTACCTACGATCGCCAAC
Organism: Elainellaceae cyanobacterium; assembly: GCA_044356135.1. Taxonomy (GTDB): domain Bacteria; phylum Cyanobacteriota; class Cyanobacteriia; order Elainellales; family Elainellaceae; genus CAZVXA01. The sequence goes on along the minus strand of JBIKWV010000626.1, from coordinate 3,354 downwards.
AAACTGACCTGGGAGAAATTCAGGATGCCGTCAGCGAGGCGGGCTATTCCTCCTTTTCTCTGCAAGAGCAGGAAATGGTGACGGGGGAGGATGACGAGGAGAAAACGACTCGACTGGCAGAGCAGCGTGCCCTCACCCGCAAAGTCTGGGTGGGCGGCATCATCAGCGTCATTCTGATGATCGGTGGCTTGCCTGCCATGACCGGGCTACACATTCCGTTCATTCCCTCGTGGCTGCACAATTTCTGGCTTCAGGCAATTCTCACCGCTCCCGTGCTGTTCTGGTGTGGCCAGCAGTTCTTCGTCAACGGCTGGAAAGCCTTTAAGCGCCACAACGCCACGATGGACACACTGATCGCACTGGGCACCTCTGCCGCCTATTTTTATTCGCTGTTCATCACGATTTTTCCCGGCTTTCTCACGTCTCAGGGGTTAACCCCGGCTGTGTACTACGAAGTGGCGGCGATCGTCATCACGCTGATCCTGCTGGGACGATTGTTTGAAAATCGGGCCAGGGGGCAGACTTCCGAGGCTATCCGTAAACTGATGGGTTTACAGGCGCGGACGGCCCGCATTATTCGCAATGGTCAGGAGCAGGAGGTGCCGATCAATCAAGTGCTGCGGGGCGATGTGATCGTGGTGCGTCCCGGTGAGAAAATTCCAGTGGATGGCGAAATTCTCAGCGGTTCCTCCACCATTGATGAATCGATGGTGACCGGGGAAAGTGTGCCTGTCAAGAAGCAGGCGGGCGATGAGGTGATTGGTGCAACCATCAACAAAACGGGCAGTTTCCAGTTTCGGGCGACTCGCGTTGGCAAAGACACCTTTCTGGCGCAAATTGTCAAACTGGTGCAGGAAGCCCAGGGTTCAAAAGCTCCCATTCAGCGGCTGGCCGATCAGGTCACCGGATGGTTCGTCCCGGTGGTGATCGCGATCGCCATCCTCACTTTCCTGATCTGGTTCAACGTTATGGGCAACCTCACCCTGGCGATTATTACCACTGTCGAAGTCCTGATCATCGCCTGCCCCTGTGCGTTGGGACTGGCAACACCCACCTCCATCATGGTGGGAACGGGGAAAGGTGCAGAGAATGGAATATTGATCAAAGGAGCTGAAAGTTTAGAGCTGGCCCACAAAATTCAGACGATTGTGCTGGATAAAACGGGAACGCTGACGCAGGGCAAACCCACGGTAACGGATTTCGTTACCGTGAACGGAACCGCGAACGGGAACGAGATACACCTGATCCAACTGGCGGCATCCCTCGAACATCGTTCTGAGCATCCTCTGGCGGAAGCAGTGGTACGCTACGCGGAATCACAGCAGGTCGCACTGAAGGACGTGCAGGAATTTGAGGCGATCGCCGGAAGTGGAGTCCAGGGTTATGTTTCGGGGCATCTCGTGCAAATTGGCACCCAGCGCTGGATGCAGGAACTGAACATTGATACCCAGTCTCTGCAAGACCGCAAAGACCATCTGGAAGCCTCCGGAAAAACTGCCGTCTGGCTGACCGTGGATGGCACGATGCAGGCTGTACTGGGCATTGCGGACGCCCTCAAACCCTCCTCCGTCGAGGCAGTCCGCGCCCTCAAGCGGATGGGACTCCAGGTGGTGATGCTCACCGGGGACAACCAGCGCACTGCTGAAGCGATCGCTCGTGAGGTCGGCATTGTCCGCGTTCTGGCGGAGGTGCGCCCCGACCAGAAGGTTGCCACCGTGCAAGCGCTTCAGGCCGAAGGCAAAATGGTTGCAATGGTGGGAGACGGCATTAATGACGCGCCTGCCCTGGCTCAAGCCGATGTGGGAATTGCAATTGGTACCGGAACCGATGTGGCGATCGCCGCCAGCGACATTACCCTGATCTCAGGCGATCTCCAGGGGATTGTCACCGCGATTCAACTATCTCGCGCCACAATGCGCAATATTCGCCAGAACCTGTTCTTCGCCTTTATCTACAACGTGGCCGGGATTCCGATCGCTGCTGGCATCCTGTATCCCTTCTTTGGCTGGTTGCTCAGTCCAGTGATCGCAGGGGCCGCAATGGCCTTCAGTTCTGTTTCGGTGGTGAGTAATGCCCTGCGGCTGCGCAACTTCCAGCCCCGTCAGTTTTAGGAGAGTGGTCAATCTGTAGTGGTTTGACCCAATTAAACCAGGTATCAGGATTGTGGGGCGGGCATCCTGCCTGCCCAGAACACCCGGCGGGCAAGATGCCCACCTACAGTTTGTAGGATGCGTTAGGCGATAGCCATAACGCATCACCAAAATTTCAAGGCAATGCGTTACGGCTGCCGCCTAACGCATCCTACACCAGAAGTCAGGAGGATAGATCGGCGATGAAAACTCATTTATTTCGTGTGCTTGTGAGCTTTGGCTTTCTCCTCGGAACCAGTGGAGCGATCGCCATTCCCTCTGTAAAACCTGCGATCGCCGCGCCGGAATCCACCATGGAAATGCCCCACGGCTCTTCCCCAGTTGAGGGTTTTGCCAGAATTGAACAGCCGATGGGGGTGAGGCTGGCGGTCACTGCCGCTGGAGTAGGATTGATTGGGCTGGAGCTATGGTGGTTTCTGTTCAGCAAGCCAAAGTCAAAGCAGGCAAAAATTCGCGAAGTCGATGCTTCGGGAGCACAGCCGGGAATTCAGGAACTGGATATTGCTGTGGATGGCGGATATGAACCCGACCGGATTGTTGTGCAGGCAGGCCAACCCGTGCGGCTCAATTTCCTGCGCAAAGACCCCAATAGTTGCCTGGAGCAGGTCTTGATTCCAGACTTCCAGATCGCCAGAGATCTGCCGCTGAATAAAGAAACGGCGATCGAGTTTACGCCGAAGCGGCCCGGTGATTATTCTTTCACCTGTGGCATGAACATGTTCCGGGGCGTAATTCAGGTCGTCCCATCAAAATAGTTTGATGAGTCAGTGGGCGTGAAAAAAGCTGAAACCCCAAAAGCTGTCCCGCCCTTCGACTTCGCTCAGGGCGGGACAGCTTTTGGGGTTTCAGACTCATTGCGCCTACCTGCTTAGCGGGCGCAAAGACTGATTTTCATCCTGTTTTCACAATGATTTGTCATTGTGGAGGTGTAGCGCTTCACGCTCAGGAAATCCACTGTTGTTTGTGTGGGAGCCACACAAACAACAGTACTGCACTAGATTGGGAACCGCTATATCAGGGCATTTCAAGTTTGTTGTTGAGGATGATGAAGATGAGAGTTAAAAGCCTTGCAATTGTGGCGATCGCCACCGTTGGCGTTGCCGTTCCCATTGCCCTGGCTCAGCGTTCGATCAATCCCCCTGCCCCCCAACCTGCACAAAGCGGGGGCATGATGCACCACGGCGGCATGATGCACGACATGCAG
>JBIKWV010000625.1:0-3926 GCA_044356135.1 Elainellaceae cyanobacterium | reverse complement strand
CCGACCACAATCGCGCCCACTTTGACGAATGGGGCATTACCTGCCTGAATCTGATGAGCAGTCCGGGGGCAGGCAAGACCTCCCTGCTGGAACGCACTCTGGCTGCCCTCACTCAGGAACTCAAGATCGCTGTGATTGAAGGGGATATGACTACGGAGCTGGACGCTGATCGCCTCAGACGGTTTGGTGTCCCCGTGATTGCTATTAATACTGGACGCTCCTGCCATCTGGATTCCAAAATGGTGGCAGGGGGCATTCACCAACTGGAGCATCAGTATGACCCCAACGAATTTGAGCTATTGCTGGTTGAAAACGTCGGCAATCTGGTGTGTCCGGCTGAATTTGAGGTGGGGGAACACGCCAAAGTTGCACTGCTTAGCGTGACGGAGGGCGAGGACAAGCCGCTGAAATATCCAGTGATGTTTCAGGAGGCTGACTGTTTGCTGATTACCAAAACAGACCTGGCTCCCTACGTCGATGCTGACCTGGAGCGAATTGCAGCAAACGTTCGCCAGATGAACCCCCACATCACCATTATTCCCGTCTCTGCCAGGACGGGTGAAGGTTTGGTTACGTGGTACGACTGGGTGCGATCGCAGGTGCGCGATCGCGCCATCCATCGGTGTGAGATAACCGCAGAACTGGCCAACTGCTGACTCTGTGGGCATTCCACCTGAATGATTGATTGAGCCGAGAGCGGAGTGCTTCCCCCCAGCCAACCCACTTTTCTCGTGCCGATTGTCTATCCTCCTCTCCTTTAGACCTATGACGATTCGCAAATTTCTATCTCTGTGTGCCGTCTTTTGCATAGGGCTGTTGCTTGCCGTGAGCTGCGCTGCCCCAACAACAACCTCCAGTGCTGGCGGTTCTCCGGCTGCGGGATCACCCGTCAGGCTCGGCTTCAGCGCGTGGCCTGGCTGGTTTCCGTGGCAGGTAGCCCAGGAGCAAGATATCTTTGCTCAGAACGGCGTTAACGTAGACCTGAAGTGGTTTGATGGCTATCTGGATTCGATTAATGCCCTGGCCGTAGGCCAACTGGACGGCAATAGCCAGACGCTGAACGACACCATCAGCTCTGTGTCTGGCGGAGCTGATCTGGTGGTCGTATTGACCAACGATAACTCGACCGGGAATGACCAGATTATCGTGCGCGAGGGCATCAACAGCATTCAGGATCTCAAGGGAAAGAAAGTTGCCGCTGAAGAGGGTACTGTCGATCACTTTCTGCTGCTGCTGGGGCTGCAACAGGCAGGCATGAGCCAGAAGGATATCCAGTTCCAGCCTCTGGAGACAGGAGCTGCTGCCGCTGCCTTTGCGGCAGGCCAGGTGGATGCTGTCGGGGTATTTGCGCCCTTTACGACAAAGGCACTGGAGCGCCCTGGTAGCAAGGCTCTGTTGACCTCCAAAGATTTTCCCGGTGCGATCTCCGACCACCTGGTGGTAACCCGCAAGATGGTGAACGAGCGCCCCGATGATGTGCAGAAGCTGGTGAACTCCTGGTTTGCCACCCTGGACTTCATGAACAAAAACCAGACTAAGGCAATCGAGATCATGTCAAAAAGAGCCGCTGTGACGGTCGAGGAATATAAAGAATACGACGCCGGGACTCAAATCTTCACCCTGGAGGACAACCTCAAAGCATTCCAACCCGGCAATTCGATGGCCTCGCTCCCCTACGCGGCCGAGCAACTGTCAAAGTTTCTGACGGAGTCGGGATTGGCCAAGCAGAAACCCGACCTCAGCAAACTGTTTGATGATCGCTTTGTCAAAGCCTATGCCGAAAAGGCGGGCAAGAGTTAACCCCCTCTCTGTCCCTCCCCTGTTCAGGGGAGGGCGCAACCGACACCCCCCGCTCCTATGACTTCCTCCTTTGACCCATCCAAAGTTGCGATTCCTGGTGACACGCCCATGCTGCCGCCATCAGTCTTTTGGGGAATTGCCTCGGCGATTCCCCGCCGATTGATGTGGGTTCTGACCGTGCTGTCGATCGCCGTGCCGATTTTGCTCTGGTGGCTGGTATCTACCCTGATCCAGCAACCAATGTTTCTGCCCACACCAGGACAGACCCTGGCAGCGCTGGGCAGGTTGTGGGCCGATGGTACGCTCAGAACAGATATTGCCTTTAGCGTGTTTCGGGTGTTGAGCGGGTTTGCGCTGGCGGCACTGGTTTCAATCCCTATGGGAGCGTTGATGGGAACCTTTGCCAGCATCCGATCGCTCCTGGAGCCGATCATCGGTATTGTGCGCTACATGCCCGCCCCGGCCTTTATCCCGCTGCTGATTTTGTACTTTGGGTTAGGCGAACTGCCCAAGATCCTGTTGATCTTTATTGGCACCCTGTTCTTCAACACGCTGATGATCATGGATGCCGTTAAATTTGTGCCCAAGGAATTAATTGAGACAACCTATACGCTGGGGGGCCGTCGTCCGCAGGTGTTGCTTCAGGTGATTTTTCCTTACATCACACCGGGCATCATTGATGCCTGCCGGGTCAACATGGCTGCCTCCTGGAACTTAGTGATTGTTGCTGAACTGGTGGCCGCCAACGAGGGATTGGGGAAACGCATCAGCATTGCCCAGCGCTTCCTCAGGACAGATGAAATTTTTGCGGGTTTAATCGTAATTGGACTGATTGGGCTGCTCATCGATCTGTTGTTTCGACTGTGGCTCAGGATATCCTGTCGATGGGCGGTGAATTCTCAGTAGCGTGTTGACCGCTGAGTGCCGGGAGGGGCGATCGCTCAATCATGACTCAGTAAATGAAATGCAATGAAGGACGCGGCGTTTGGCATTGTTCCAGTGTGGCAGGGCGGGGGGGGAAGCCAGCAGTTTTTGTTGATCCAGCATCGCAAGGGTCATTGGGGATTCCCCAAAGGCCATGCGGAACCGGGAGAAACAGCGATCGCCACTGCCTGCCGCGAGTTTGAAGAAGAAACCGGGATCACCGCCTACCGCGTTCTAGAACAGCAGTCATTCTCGGAGCATTATTGGTTTCGCCAGGAGAAACGCACCATTGAGAAGACCGTCATCTATTATCCGGCGCTGGTTCAGTCCACCGTCGTCACGATTCAGGTCAAAGAAATTAAAGACTACTGCTGGTTGGCCTACGATGACGCCCTGAACAAACTCCCCTTTCCCCAAACCCGCAGTCTGCTGACCCAGGTTCATCAGTTTCTCCATACGATCGAATTCACGCCATGATATTTGCGACGGATAGCGCCTTTGGCATCATTCCTCTGTTTCCCAAACCGGATGGCCTGCATTTTCTGCTGGTACAGCAGCGTCAGGGGCAATGGGGTTTCCCAAAAGGCCATGCAGAGCCTGGAGAGACGGCGATCGCCACTGCCTGCCGAGAATTTGAAGAAGAAACTGGCATCACCGCCTACACCATGCTGGACGCCCCCTCTTTTTCGGAACAGTATGTGGTAATCAAGCAATGGAAACTTATTAGCAAAACCGTCGTTTACTTCCCGGCGCTGATTCAAAACCCCATCGTGCATCACGATCCCAAAGAAATTCGTGCCTACGACTGGCTCCCCTACGGCGCTGCCCGCAAGCGCCTCAGCGCAACCAATCGTAAGCATCTGCTCCAGGAAGCCCACCAGCATCTGCAAAACACCCCCTGGCCCCTCCCCATCTCACAGTCGTAGGGATACATCGGCAATTTGACTGCGGCCCATCTGCCGGGACGCGACATTCGCTCATCCAATTTCGGCACATCTGTCCGGGCATAGCATTCGGCCATAGCATTCAACCCTCAACCATGCTCCATCTGCCGAAAGCTACACCCCTACCTACCTATCCACCCCCTTCTTATACGGGCAAACGACCGCGCAGCTTCGCCGTTGCCGCAAGGGCTGCCCCTACCCATCCACCCATCCACCCATCCACCCATCCACCCATCCACCCATCCACCCATCCACCCA
>JBIKWV010000624.1:0-3928 GCA_044356135.1 Elainellaceae cyanobacterium | reverse complement strand
TACAAACTGTTGGCCCTCCAGGGGTTTTACAAAAATTCACCACGGGATGCGTCTTTTGGGCAATCGCAGTCAATTTCCTGCTCCCCCGACTTGATACACTTTTTCTTAATCTACAAAAAACCTGTTAATTCCTTTTGCCAAAACAAAACGGATTTCTCTGCAAGGAATCGATCAGAAACTGTTGGGAGGACTGATGAATATTGCCGTTGTGGGTCTGAGCCATAAAACAGCCCCTGTAGAGGTGCGCGAGAAACTGAGCATTCCGACGCCGCAGACTGAGGCTGCACTTGCTCATCTATGCAGCTATCCCCACATCCAGGAAGCTGCCATCTTGAGCACCTGCAACCGTCTGGAAATCTACATCGTGACCTGCGAAATTGACCACGGCATCCGAGAGGTGAGTCAGTTTCTCTCGGAGTATGGCAAAACCCCACTCCATGAATTGCGCCACCACCTGTTCATGCTGCTGCACGAAGATGCCGTCATGCACCTGATGCGGGTCGCCGCTGGTCTCGACAGTCTGGTGCTGGGTGAAGGCCAGATTCTGGCTCAGGTGAAGCACACCCACAAACTGGGTCAGCAATACAACAGTGTTGGCCGGATTCTCAATCAGCTCTTTAAGCAGGCGTTGAGCGCAGGCAAGCGAGTTCGAACAGAAACCAGCATCGGTACAGGGGCTGTTTCCATCAGTTCAGCCGCAGTTGAACTGGCCCAGATGAAAACCCAGAACCTGGCAGCCTGCCGCGTCTCGATTCTCGGCGCTGGAAAAATGGCTCGCCTGCTGGTGCAGCACCTGATCGCAAAGGGGGCCTGTCAGATTACGATCGCCAACCGCTCCATACAGGGTGCGCAGGAACTGGCAAAGCAATTCCCCGAAAATCCCCTGCGCCTCCACACCCTCGCCGATATGCATCAGGTGATTCTAGAATCCGACATTGTATTCACCAGCACCGCTGCCACTGAACCTCTGCTGGATCGCGCCAAACTGGAATCGATTCTGGAACCAGGTCAGCCAATGATGCTGTTTGACATCTCCGTCCCCCGTAACGTTCACTCCGATGTCAACGAACTTGACCACGTCCGCGCCTTCAACGTCGATGACCTGAAGGCCGTTGTGGCTCAAAACCAGGAGAGCCGCCGTCAAATGGCAATGGAAGCGGAGGTGCTGCTGGAGGAAGAAGTCGAGGCATTTAACGTGTGGTGGCGATCGCTCGACAGCGTTTCTACCATCCGCAACCTCCAGGACAAGGTAGAAACCATTCGCACCCAGGAATTAGAGAAAGCCCTTTCTCGTCTGGGACCAGAGTTTGGCGAAAAGCACCAGGAAATCATTGAGGCGCTGACTCGCGGCATCGTCAAAAAAATTCTGCACGATCCGATGGTGCAACTGCGAGCGCAGCAGGACATTGAGGCTCGCAAGCGAGCAATGGAGACCCTGCGGGTGCTGTTTAATCTGGATGAGGCGCAGTCGAGTCAGCAATACGGCTAGGGAAACAGGGGGCGCTCAGCGCCCCCTATTTTTTGAATTGCAGAATAATCAGCGCGATCGTCCCCGCCACCAGTCCCCAGAAAGCAGCACCAATACCGAAGAGTGTGACGCCAGAAGCGGTGACCAGAAAGGTAATCAGGGCGGGTTCGCGTTCTTTCTCATGGGTAAGGGCGGCAGCAAGACCGTTGCCAATTGTGCCGAGGAGGGCAAGTCCGGCGATCGCCAGCACCAGTTCTTTAGGAAAGGCAGCGAACAGTGCGCCGACGGTGGCCCCAAACAGGCCAACCAGCAAGTAAAAGAAGCCTGCGGAGATGGCGGCAACGTAGCGTTTGTCTGGATTTTCGTGGGCTTCACGCCCCATGCAGATGGCGGCGGTAATGGCGGCAAGGTTAAAGGCAAAACCGCCGAAGGGAGCCAGGATTAACGTGGTGATGCCTGTCCATCCAATCACGGGGGACAGGGGAACCGTGAAGCCGGAAGCCCGAATGACCGCCACACCGGGTACATTCTGAGAGGCCATCGTCACGGCAAACAGAGGAAGCGCGATGCCGATCAGGGCGCTGAAGGAGAATTGAGGGGCAATCCAGACCGGACGGGCCAGTTCCAGCCGGACGGTTTCCAGGTGCAGAAGTCCTTGAACCGCAGCGATCAGAATTCCCAGGGCGAGGGCAGCGACGACGGCATAGCGGGGAATGAAACGCCGCATCAGCAGGTAGACCAGGAACATGGCAAATACCATGCCAAACTGGGTCTTCATCGCGTTGAACACGTCCAGGCCAAATCGGAGGAGGACGCCTGCCAGCATCCCAGAGGCAATCGATAGGGGAACGCGGCTCATCGTCCGCTCAAACCAGCCGCTGAAACCACAAATTGTGATCAGCAAACCAGAGACAAGAAAGGCGGCGATCGCCTCTGCCATTGAAACGCCTGCCGCGCTGGTGATCAACATGGCGGCACCGGGTGTAGACCAGGCCGTGACCACTGGCACTCGATAACGCAACGACAGCATTATGCAGGTCAATCCCATGCCCAACCCCAGCGCCCACATCCAGGAGGCCACTTCTGCGGGAGATGCCCCCAACGTCTGAGCGGCCTGGAAGATGATCACAGCAGAACTGGTAAAGCCCACCAGGACGGTGACGAAACCCGCGATCGCCGCCGAAGCCGAGAAGTCTTTCAGGAGAGCCATTGTGATACTGCCGAAAGTGAGTCAAAGACAAGCCTAGTGGCGATCGCAGTTCCCTGGCTTGAACGAAATTGCGCTCCTACAAAAATCGTTCTAAGTAGGTAGGCGCGATTAAGCTTGAAACCCAAAAAGCTGTTCCGCCCTTCGACTTCGCTCAGGGCGGAACAGCTTTTTGGGTTTCGACTTTTTCCACGCCCACTTACCCGCTGCGCGGGGGAAACCACCCACACAACGAGTAACTTCTTTGGGATCAGCAACATCAGCAGGTACCAAACTGAAGACCCATCTGCTTCAGCCATTTGCGGTACGCGATCGACATCTTGTCGCAGGGGAAATGAAACTCCTGCTGCAAATCGAGCGGCAGCTTCTGGGGGCGTTGCGACTCGACCATTGGCACATCTTGCGCCATCACGTCGTCCTGGAAGGTGCGGAGTTCATCGTTTGAAACCTCTGGGGAATAGTTGCGGGACACACCCAACCAGGCGATACTGCTTGTTTCTTCGACCGGGGTGATGACCAGAAAGATAGAGAACTGTTTGCTGCTGTCCCCTTTCTGAAACCAGGCCACCAGCGGTCGCACAATTTTATAGACATAGGAAACTGATTTGGCTTCACCCGTTCCCTCTGGGTTGGGTTGATAAAAATGAATGTTGGTGGCACAGATTTCATCATTGGCAACCGTCAGATCGTAATTAGAGACCTCCGGATGTTCCGGGTCACCCAACAGTCCCTGGTGGGTGAAGGGAAAGTGGGCGATATCCACAAAGTTCTCCAGGATCCGTGGCCCACTGGCGTTGATAAAATACGGCCCACACTGGAACGTATTCGCATCAGGCTGATCCCATTCTGAGAAAACAGGAACCTCCTGGGTCGGATCACCCAGCGACACCCAGACGAAACCATATTTTTCGGTCACCTGATAGCTGCGCAGGTTGGCGGCCTGGGGGAAGGTGGTAATTTTCAGGTCAGCCGGAATTCGCGTGCAGTGCCCCTGGGAATCGAAGGACATGGCGTGATAGGGGCAAACGATCGCCCCATTGCAGTCAATCCAGCCTTTGGAGAGCGATACGCCCCGGTGGGGACACTGATCCTGGCAGGCAATGATCTTGCCCTCAAACCGCCAAAGGGCGATCGCTTCCCCCAGGAGGTGAACTTGCAGCGGCTGATCCGCCTTGACATCGTCTGTCAGTGCAACGACATGCCACGCATGAAAAAGAACAGGATCGTGGACTGGGGGAGTGTTGATCATAATA
>JBIKWV010000623.1:0-3932 GCA_044356135.1 Elainellaceae cyanobacterium | reverse complement strand
CAGGCGCGACGCTACAGCGTCGCGCCTGCCAGAATTTGGGTTTTCGGAGAGGATCTTAGGGGGATAGGGATAATTGTTTTTGTTGAGAGAAGTGTATTAACTACTACGCCATCTGATCGACTTGTTCCCTCAGGTTCCAATTCGGGAATGCTGATCGAGAAGACCTGAACTCCCGGTAGCAATTTCATTGTAACCTGTTGCACGAATTACCTGATCGCCGACAATCCTTGAACACCAGGAACTGACGACCTGCGTCACTAATTTGAAGCGCATTTTCGTTTGGATCAGGTGGTTTAAAACTCTATCGCTTCGATAGGGTTTGTACTGGGACTTGAAATTTCTCTCTACAGAGGTGATTGTGCTAAACTAAACACGCAATGAAGCGCGTTACCACTCAGGTCTTGTTTTTTTCCACAGACCTTATTTACAGCGGGAAGCACGCTCTATGACCCACCTCAATCTATCAGAATCTCAACTTGACCTGCTGGTCGTTGTGCTCAACTACCGCACGGCCAATCTGACAATTGAGTGCCTGAGATCACTGGTTCCTGAAATGGCATCCCTTCCTAAAACTCATGTTGTAGTCGTAGACAATGCCTCCGAGGATGGATCCGTTGAGAAAATTGAAGGAGTCATCTCCGACGAGCGCTGGGATTGGGTGACCTTCATGCCGCTTTCAGTTAATGGTGGATTTGCTGCTGGAAACAACGCACCCATCCGGGAGGCGATCGCCAGCAAGACCCCGCCCCCCTACATTCTTCTGTTGAACCCTGACACCGTCGTCTACCCCGGTGCCGTCAGAACTCTGTTGGAGTTTATGCAGGCTCATCCTACTGTCGGCATTGCGGGTAGTCGGCTTGAGTTCCCCGATGGGACTCCCCAGAGTTCTGCTTTCCGCTTTCCCTCTCTCTTCAGTGAATTAGAAGACAGCTTTCGCCTTGGCTTCATCACTCAGCTCCTGAAGCCCTGGCGAATTGCCCCTCCCCCCCCAACTGAGCAGTGTCAGACCGACTGGGTCGCAGGTGCCAGCATGATAGTGCGTCGGGAGGTCTTTCAATCGTCAGGGTTGATGGATGAACGTTACTTTTTATACTTTGAAGAAACCGATTTTTGTCTCCAGGCCCATCGGGCCGGATGGCAATGCTGGTATGTACCAGAGAGCCGTGTCCTACATTACGTCGGTCAAAGCTCTGGTGTGACCGATACCCGGAGACAGCCAAAGCGGGTGCCCCAATACTGGTTTGACTCCCGGCATCGCTACTTCGTCAAAAATCATGGCTGGTTGTATGCAGCCTTGATTGATACCGCTCGAATTGTTGGCTTTGCAGCCTGGCGGCTTCGCAGAGCCATCCAGAGCAAGCCGGATCCCGATCCACCAAAATTGCTCAACGATTTTGTCCGTAACAGCATTTTCCTGCGAGGAATCCAGGTATGAATCAGGAGAAAGCCCTGCATGAATGAGAAAACATTTGAGCCTAAGTCATTGTTAGGTGAAGGCAACATGACCTTTCGAGAAATGTTGTATCTGATCCGGGAAGACTGGAAGGCCCACCGCAAGGATTGGACCCGCTGCGGATTTCGGGCAGTTGCTGTGCATCGGTTTGGCGTGTGGCGGCTGACCGTCGAACCGAAACTCCTGAGGGCACCCCTCAGTATGCTCTACCGTGCGCTGTACCGAAAAATACGTAACCATTATGGGATCGATCTTCCTTACACAGTGCAACTGGGGCGAAAAGTGGTAATTGAGCACACGGGCTGCATTATCATTCATGGTTATGCGGTTATCGGAGATGAATGTATTATTCGGCAGGGCGTGACGCTGGGTAACCGTTACCTCGATCGCCCCAGTGAAGCTCCCGTTCTCGGCCAGCGAGTCAACGTGGGAGCGGGCGCAAAACTGCTGGGTAGCATCACCATTGGTAATGACGTGAACATTGGTGCCAATGCTGTCGTGCTATGTGATGTGCCCGATGGGAAGACTGCCCTGGGTATCCCGGCAAAAGTGGTAGAGCCGAAGGAAAAAGGGGGTGTTCCATCTTCTGCAGTGGATGACCTGGCGGTGGTGATGGGAGTTTTGGAGTAAGTCGTTTTCCCGTCCCTCACCTGAGTCAGAACCGCTGTAGTGTCAGAAAGATCAAAATCGCATAGAATAGCGCCTAGCCACGCAAGAGCGCTCTCTTCGCTGCTTTTGCTCTTTCCCACAAACGCGCTATGGTCGTTATTCATCGATTTGTTTCGCGGCGATCGCTCCCCCTGAAAACCGCAAGGCTGTACCTCCCGTCAGCGGTTTTCTCGCTGTCTTTTCTGACCTCTGGCCTGCTGCTGTCCATTACCAGTTTACCCGTCCGGGCTGTTCCGCCTTCGCTTCAGGCACCTGCTCCATGGCTCATTAGCCAGAGTAACCCAACCACACTCCGTTCAGGCGATAGTGGGGATGCCGTTGCTGCCCTGCAATCGCGTTTGCAGCAGTTGGGGTACTACAGTGGGGCGATCGACGGTATCTTCGGTGATGGGACGGAAGCAGCGGTACGAGAGTTTCAGGCTGCAAGGGGATTGGAGGTAGACGGCATTGCGGGGGCGGCCACCCGTGAAGCACTTGCCAGGGGTAGTGGTTCTGCTGCCAGCCCTGTCCCAGCGGAATCCACTGCAACTGTTGATGATGGGCTGCTGCAACAGGGCGATGAGGGCGATGCCGTGGCCAGTTTGCAGCAGCGGTTGGTGACGTTGGGCTACTATCAGGGGTCTGTGGATGGTGTGTTTGGGCCACAGACTGAGGCGGCGCTGATCGAATTTCAGCGATCGCAGGGACTCAACGCAGATGGGATTGCTGGCTCGCAGACGCTTGCGGCTCTCAGTAACCCCACACGCGCTGCCGGATCCACGACGGCTGCACCCGCAGAACCAGCGCTTCTGCCCGACCAGTCCACTGCGGCAGTCCTGAATCCTTCCAGGCCCCAGGAGTTGCCGCCCCCCGCTCTCAACACCTCTACCCCAGAGGAATTTCCGACTCCCTCTACAATGGCCGCTCCCCCAGAGGCTCTACCTCCTTCACTGGCAAGTGCTCCTGCCAGCACAGTGTCCGAAGCGCCTTTTCCGAATAGCGGCAGCGATTCAGCAATTGTTCGGCTCCAGCAGCGATTGCGCGATCGCGGCTTCTACAATGGCCCAATTGATGGGGTAATTGGCCCTGAGACTCGGCGGGCGATCGCAGAAGCGCAACGGGCCTATGGCCTGACCCCTGAAGACTTAATGCGATAGACGTTTCCCTATCTCCTATAGCGGCAGGAGCGATCGCTGACAGGGCGGACAGATGGCGTGAATAATCAACTGACAGTCGAGCAGGTGATAGCCCTCCTTTTGAGCCGTTTTGCTGCCCGTTTTGAGAATTGAGTCGTTCTTGAACTCAATGGTTTTGTTGCAGCGGACGCAGATCAGATGGTGGTGATGGTGAGGGGAGGGCTGGTTGATTTCGTAATGTTTGTGGCCTTCTGCCAGTTCCAGTTCCCGCAAAATGCCCATGCGGGCCATCAGCTTCAGTGTGCGATAGATCGTAGACAGGCTAATGGGCTGGCCTTCCTCGACCAACAGGTTGTAAAGATCTTCGGCGCTGAGATGGTTACCTTCGGGGAGATTCTGAAAAATAGTCAGGATTGTTTCACGCTGAGGCGTTAAGCGCCAGCCTCGCTCGTTCAACTCTGCCTTAAGGGAAGTAGGACTGTAGGCTGTCATAGGCGCTTTCTCAATAAAGCTCAATTATTGAGAATCTTACACAATAAACCGAGGATTTGCAAGAAAAGATAGCTTATTGAGAATACATAAAAATTCTTAAAGCTCGTACTCTTTCTCCTGGACTTTTGACTAAATTGCGTCGATTTTCTCCCAAACGCTGACGCAGTCAGCGTTTGGGAGAAAATCGACGCTAGAATTAATAT
>JBIKWV010000622.1:0-3935 GCA_044356135.1 Elainellaceae cyanobacterium | reverse complement strand
TACTCCCATCACTGCCGCCGAACCCGTTACAGAACCAGCAGAGACGACGCAGGAAGTAGCCGCCCCAACTCAGCCCTCCAGCCTTGAGAACAAGATTGAATCCTTGATCTCGGTGATGCAGCAATTTGTTGAGCTACAGATCACTTCCCCTACGGCAAAACCCGAACGACAGAAACGCCTACCAAAACCACCTGTGCCCACTGCTGAAGGGAATGGGGCCACACCAGAAGCACCAGCCAGCAGAGGCCGCAGGCGAGGGGGAGACGATGAGATCGTGAGTAGGGCCATAGACGCGATCATGGCTTACAACGATGAATCGGGGAGGCTGCATGACGAGAAGTGGTTTATCACTGCTAACCTGCTTAAGAAGTTCACTGAACGGGGCAATCAACGAGCCGCAGAACGGGTATTGCAGGATCGTGCCGAAGAGATTCAGTCTCACCACCAGAAGCACAAGCTACAGCCCGACCACAATAATCGGCACAAACGACACAATATCCTGGAGATCGTCAAGCTCCAGTCGCCAACGAATGAGTAAACCAGGAGCAGTGAAGCAGTGAATTTTCCAGAATCTTCCACACCTATCAGAACCCCGCTGCCGCCGATCTTCCTGTAAATGGCCGGAGTATCGGTGGGAACCAGATTCATCGGGTGCTATTACCAGAGCAACCCAACCTGGACAGACGGACGCAGCCTCAGACAATTCAACTACTTCCTCTGTTGGGAACCGTTCAAGCGCCATCCGGCGATCGCCCTCCCTCTGGGAGTCGCCACCCGCAACACTCCCTACGGAGAAGACGGCACTTACCTCGGTTTTGGCTCAGACGACAGCCCACCCACCCACGTCCTGCTGATCGACCAGCAAGAAATGACGATGGCGATCGCCCCTGCAAAAGACGCTTACCGCTTCCTGGAAGCTCAGCATCCTCCAGCACTGCCCATCTCTGCCGCAGAGTTTGAAGCACTCAAGAATGCGGCTTTGCAGCAGATCCGATCGCTCCAATCTGAGATGACCCAGAACCCAACCCGTTTCCGGATGCACGAGTTTTGCAGCCAGCCAGATGCAGAGCTGATGCAAATGTCTGCTGAAATGCAAGAGTTCCTGAACGACAACCTTGACCCCGAAATTAAGGAAATTCTGAAAACCATCGCCCCGCAGATGAGAGGGATAACAGACCTGTTTGGACTGTAAACAATTACAGTGATCGAAAGATGCAGTCATTCACTCGCACCCTGATCGCTACCCTGGTTTACACCGAATCAGGCCGTAGGGAAGAAAAGCAGATTACCTATCTGGCTAGCCAAGAGAGCCAACAGTACACCCTTACGAAGGTTTTTGTACTGGAACTGAACCGGGAGCTATTGATCGACAAGGAAACTAACGAAATTCTAATTCCGGAGTAGCGATCTCCATGAACTCCACCTTCTCAGGCCACACACTCAGTGAACTAGAGCAACTGCTGTCTCCAGCAGACCAATCCCCAACGGAGTGCGACGGATGCAGCAGACTGGTAAGCCACCTGCTAACCCAACAGGGCATCGAGCATCAGCCTATGAGATGGGATGTCTAAGCAGCAATAGGTGTTCCGCTTTGAGCTACAATCCTCTGCGACAGATCGTTTACCTTCACCCAGGATTGCTGTCTGAGCATGACTCAGGAACTCGAAGCACAGGCATCAGCCATCTTAAATTCTCTCATTTCTACTCCATTTGACCAATGCATCCCCATTTCTCGCGCCTTTAAGAATGTGACAGCCAGTACCAGCATCTATGCCGTTCGCCATCGAGAGTTAGGGCTTCTTTATATAGGCAAGACTCGCTATAGAAGGGAACGGTTTAGAGATGGGCACAAAGCCTTTCTCTGGTCCTGGCTCGATCGCTACAACCCTGATGATGTCAGGCTCTTGCTACATCCACTGAATTTCATCGAGCTTCAGACGTTATGATCGTCCTTAGAAGCCATGATCATCGCGGCTGCAAAACCACCCTACAACGCTAGATACCCTGCGAGGGACTAATGCAATCAACCAGTACATCCCTTCCTCCTCAACAAAATGATGAACATCTCAGCCCGATTGCGGCAAAGATGTTTCTAGCAGCACTGCCGGAGCAGATCCAAAGGGCACTACTGGCTCACTCTCAAGAAACTCAGTATCCCCTGGAGATGGTAATTGAAATGGCGTGCGCTTCGCGTTACCCGCAAGGGGTCGCAGGCTTCCTCGATAGTGAAGCTATTACCTTCGCCGATTGCCGTCCTGAGTACGAGTAATGTGTTTCTCTGCCCCGGTTAGCTTCGCTGCCACTGCTTTGTTACTTCCAGCAGGGGTTTATTCAGTGCGGCTGGCATCCCAGCACAATCCTCGTTATCTGCCGCTCGCGGCGATTCCGATCGCTTTTGGGATTCAACAAGCCTGTGAAGGATTCGTCTGGCTGGGGCTGGAAACAAATTCTGCCACTGAAGTTCGTTGGGGCGCTTTCGGCTTTTTAGCCTTTGCCGATTGGTTCTGGTTATTCTGGGCACCCTGGTCTGTGGCGGTCTCTGAAGCGAATGCCATCCTGCGGCGAGTCAGTTGGAGTTTGGCTGTTCTTGGTTTTACCTATGGGGCACTGCTTTACCTGCCGCTGGTTTTTCAACCCGATTGGTTAGCGGTGCAGGTTTTTCATCATTCCATTCAGTACGACACGCACTTGATTTTTGACCCCTGGCTCTCTCAAGACATCGATCGCCTAATCTATGCAGTGATCATTCTCATCCCGTTTGCACTTGCCTCTAACCCCGCTCTTAAAGGGTTTGGGGCAACGATTGTACTCTCGGCGATCGCATCTCATTGGCTCCTGCACCAGGTCTTTGTTTCGGTTTGGTGCTTCTTTGCGGCAATTCTGTCCCTGCTTATTGTCTGGATTTGCCAATCCTTCTCTACAGTGAATTGGCAACAAGATACGGTTGACTGAAGAAGGGGTGGGTAAAACAAATGCAGATTACCAATGAGATGGATTTTGACATTTCTGAACTGCTGGCGCAGCTTGAGGGCACTGGTCTTCTAACGGATGAGGGAAGCGAAGCCTCGCCTTGTCAGCAATTCAAGCATCGAGATCGGGCGATCACAGAATCCCATTGCCATTGCCGGAGTCGTATCTTTTTTCAATCCATGATGGGGTCGTACCCAGTTGTCGCGTCTCAAATTTCTTTTCGGTTCGTCTCAAATTAGTTTTCGCTTCCAAAAGCCTGAAATGCTTGAAAGAACTGCTTTAAGGCTAAAGTAGTACAACTCAATTCACCGCTCTGCTTCGTCTCAGATTAAACTTCGTTTATTTTCCTGAAAACCGTCTCAGATTAAATTTCGCATCCTGAAATCAACGACTCAAAGCGGCTACCCGTCGAGCTTTCAGCAAATAACTCTCTCTGATCCATCTATGATGAAGGGAACTTAAACCCATACTTTGGGCGAGTCTGAGCCAAAACCCCCTTTAATCCATAGCGAGACTTATTTCGCAATCCCGACTTTTCCAATCAAATGCAGCTTCAACCCTCGCGATCGCGAAATTTAGCTTGAGATTTTTCACTGTTCCTCTCTATCCGCTCAAAACCGCATCAAATAACGCTTTCTAGGCATTATTCTGACAGCCAATGCCCGCAAACGCGAAATTTAATTTGAGACATTCGATTTAGAATTTTACGAAAAATAATTTGAGACGGGAGCAATCCAAAACTCAAACTGTACTAATTAATCTCAAATCCAAGAGCCGCAAAGGTTTCAGCGCTTCAAGGGCGAAACCTAATTTGAGACGAACCGAAAAATATTTTGAGACGCGACAGTTGGAGGTGGCGATGAAGATTAAGGGGTCACAAGGTCAGAAGCGAGTTGAGTGGGTGAAAGTTGAACACCCGTTTACCGCGATCAGCCCTGAGCATGAAGTCCACGCCAATCACAATG
>JBIKWV010000621.1:0-3938 GCA_044356135.1 Elainellaceae cyanobacterium | reverse complement strand
CGCTTAAATAAAAAGCGGCGGTGCATTGCACCGCCGCTTTTTATCAAACCACCAGAGCCTACGGCATCGGGTGGAACAGCAAATCGGGGAAAAAGCGATTGAATTCAATCAAAATCCCCGACACAACAAACAGCGTCACTGCTGCCAACACGGGAGCAGTAGAGAGATACGTGGTCAAACCTTTCATGAATGTTGCTCCAGAGAGTAAGTGTGACGAAATTGGTTGTTAATGGCGTGCTTTGCACGCCACTAGCAAAAACATTAGCGGGGAGAAACTGAAATCTCAGAATCCTTCGCCGTCAGCTTACCCGAAAGAAATTCTTGAGTTGCGGCAAGGGGCCACAGCAGCGCACCAGTGATGCAGCCCAGAGCGCGGGGCACATCAATGATGATTTCGTTCATTTCGGGGTTGCTCTCTTTACGGATCGAGATCAGGTAGGAGCGACCTGCCCAACCAATGAATCCGGCAATATAGAGGAAAAGAATGCTGGGGATGATGAATTCACCAGTGTGGGCAGCGCTACCATCCACGATCAGGTGGGGCAGACCGTCGGTACCACAAAGAAGCTGAGAGTAATTCTCGAAACGAGCTTTGGCCTGATCGGTGGTGGCTTTCGCGGCACGAGCCTGGAAAGCAGAGTTTTCAGCACAGGGGGTGAGGTTGTACGCGTGGGACGGGGGAGCAAACCCGATCCACAGGAAGAACACCAGAACCAGAGCAAACAATTTACGCATGGAATTGTTTCCCTTCATTACGAAAAGCAAAGAAATTTATAGGAAAGAGGGATAGCGTTCCTCTTGGGTTGTTGAACGGGGTACAGGGTTTTGACGCCTGTGTGGGGACTGCGCCCCCGCTCCCCGATTATCTCAGTCGGTTGTGAAAGCTAGCCTTTACAAGGCATTCACGATTTAGAGTGATCATACTCCGGTCGTGAAGCTAAGTAACGTTAAGCTTTTAGAAGAGAGCGGGCGCAGTCTAAAAAATTGCCTTCGGCGGGTGCAGTCGGCGATTTCAGAGTCACTCTCGTCGGCAACGATATTATCCTGAAGGCTGCACCTGCGCTACAAAAGTTAAAAGAACTCTACATTACCCACTTGCAGGACGTATCATGTCCACCGTTCTGGCCCTTGAGAGCAGTTGTGATGAAACTTCGGTCGCCGTTGTCAAAGACCGACAGGTGCTCAGCAATGTCATCACTTCCCAAATTAAAATTCACCAGCAGTATGGCGGCGTTGTTCCCGAAGTCGCCTCCCGTCAGCATGTCGAGACAATCAACTGGGCGATCGCCCAGTCCCTGGAAGAATCCGGCCTCACCTGGTCTGCAATTGATGGTATTGGAGCCACCTGTGCCCCCGGCCTCGTCGGTGCGCTTCTGGTTGGTTTGACCGCCGCCAAGACCCTTGCCCTCGTTCACCAGAAGCCCCTGATCGGTGTTCACCATCTAGAAGGCCACATCTACGCCTCCTACCTCAGCACCCCCGACCTGCAACCGCCTTTTCTCTGTTTATTAGTCTCCGGTGGCCACACCAGTCTGATTTACGTGAAAGACTGCGGCCACTACGAAACCCTGGGAGAAACCCGCGACGACGCTGCTGGAGAAGCCTTCGACAAAGTCGCCCGACTGATGAACCTGGGCTACCCCGGTGGCCCTGTGATCGATCGCCTCGCCAGGGAAGGTAACCCCCAGGCATTCCCCCTGCCCGAAGGCCAGGTTTCCCTCCCCAATGGCGGCTTCCACCCCTACGACTCCAGCTTCAGCGGCCTCAAAACCGCTGTCCTGCGACTCACCCACAAACTCAAGCAGGAACACGATGTGCTTCCGGTGAACGATCTCGCCGCCAGCTTCCAGGCAACCGTTGCCAAAGCGCTGACCCGAAGAGCGATCGCCTGTGCCCGCGACTACGGCCTCTCCACGATCGCTATTGGCGGTGGCGTCGCCGCCAACAGTGGCCTGCGCCAGCACCTCCAGGCCGCCGCAGAGGAACACCATTTGCGTGTCCTCTTTCCACCGATGAAGTACTGCACCGACAACGCTGCTATGATCGCCTGCGCCGCTGCCGACCACCTGAACCGGGGGCATACGTCACCGCTGACGCTGGGAGTGCAGTCGAGGATGCCGCTGTCGCAGGTAATGAGTCTTTACAGCGCTTTGCGCTGAGACAGAACCAAAGATTTTGTTGAGAGCCGCGCTCAGCGCGGCTCTCAACAAAATCTTTGGACCTCACGCGCATAAAAAGCACTGTATCCAAATTAGAGCGCACGTCGTGCGCTCTAATTTGGATTTTTTATATCTCTTTCATCGGACCTTAACCACCCAAATGGTGGATGCCGGGTATGATTGTGGGAGGCTAGTTTGTAGCTAGTGTTACAGATTTTTATTTTTTCTTATAAGTAATCCCAACGTAATCGGCTAGAGAGACTATGAACCGTCAGAAAGAGAGCGTGCAATCCCAGCCTGAGCAATCCCGTGAATCTGCTGCCAATGGGTTTGATTTTGACCAGTGGGCCGGCGCGGTCAAACAGCAAATGATTGCCTCGTTAAAACGGCGTGGTGCAGTTTAGATGATTATTTGGCGCTGACAAACCGTTCTTTTGCGAAAGTCCGCAGATACTCCAGATCTTCGCGTCGAGACACCGATAGGGGAATGACGCTCTTGATCTCCTCCAGCAGCAGAGCGCTGTCGAGGGGTTTGCTGAGGGAGAGGGCGCGGTAAAGGGCGGCGATCACTGCCTGTTCAATTTCGGCTCCGCTGAAGCCTTCGGTAGCGGCAATGAGAGAGGGCATATCCAGGTTCTGGGGGGACTGTCTCCGTTGCTTCAGGTGGATGCGGAAGATGGCTCCTCGCTCCTGGACATCGGGGAGATCGACAAAGAAAATCTCGTCGAAGCGGCCTTTGCGCAGTAGTTCGGGTGGCAGTTGGGAGAGGTCGTTGGCGGTGGCGACGACGAAGACTTCCTGTGATTTTTCCTGCATCCAGGTGAGGAAAGACCCCAGCAGGCGTTTGCTCAGGCCACCGTCGGCGTCACCGCCGTTGTTCGCCCCAATGCTTTTTTCAATCTCGTCAATCCACAGTACCGTGGGCGACATCGATTCTGCTAGCTGGATCGCCTGCCGAAAATTCTTCTCAGACTCACCCACGTACTTATCGTAGAGTCGGCCTGCATCCAGCTTCAGCAGCGGCATCTTCCACTCGTGGGCGATCGCCTTGGCGGCCAGCGATTTTCCACAGCCCTGGATACCGACAATCACCACCCCCTTTGGTGGTTTCAGGTTCCACTCCTGGGCCTGGCTGCTGAATCCCAGACGCGATCGCGCCAACCATTTCTTCAACCCCGCAAAGCCGCCCAACTCCAGAATGCTGTCGTCCACGGGCACATACTCCAGCAGTCCGCGCTCCCGAATCACCTGCGCTTTGCGCTCCAGTACCCGATTGATATCCTGCGCCGTGAGTTTGCCGTCCTCTAGAGCAGCATAGGCGATCACCTGGCGTGCCTGGTTCAGAGTCATACCGCTGAGGGCCTGGACTAACTGCCGCAGCTCGCTCTCCTGGATGTGAACCTCGATCCGGTTCTTGCCCTTGAGCGATCGCACCACCTCCATTACCACCTGTTGCAGTTCGTCCAGTCCGGGCAGCTTCAGGTCGTAGAAAACAGCATCATGGGCGATCCCCGGGGGGAGATTCACGTCATCCCCAGACAACACCAGTGTCGAGCGCTTACGGGCAAAGAGTTGCACCACTTCCCGCAGTTGCCTTACTACGACAGGATCGTCCAGATGTTTGGCAAAGTCCTTCAGCCAGAAAATTCCTTTCGGGGTCACCCCCAGAATGTGCTGCAGCACGTCCAGTGGTTCGGTGGTCTTGTCGAAGGCGACTCCTTTCTGAGGCGAGGGCGGCGCATATTCATTCTTCCAGGGCACCTCCCCGGAGGCTCGCAC
>JBIKWV010000620.1:0-3943 GCA_044356135.1 Elainellaceae cyanobacterium | reverse complement strand
TCGGTTTTCGGATCGGTTCTTAACCCGGTAGACTCACCCGTAGTCCAGGGCAAAATTTCAGATATGCTGTTGTAGGTCGTCAATCTGCGATCGCAAACCAGCGAGTATTGTTTGCCTATGCCTGGAGCCTGTGTAATTGGTCTTGGACGGTCGGGAATCGCGGCGGCGCGGTTGTTACAGCGCCAGGGGTGGCAGGTCACCGTCAGCGACTCGGGCACCTCAGAAGCCCTCCAGCAGATGCAGCAGGATCTGGCACTAGAAGGCATTGAAGTCCAGTTAGGCCATCGTTTTTCCCCCGACGCAGACCCGTTCCAGCAAGTGGTGGTCAGCCCCGGTGTGCGCTGGGATCTTCCGGTTCTGGTACAGGCCAGAGCGACTGGGATCAAAGTCATGGGCGAGATGGAACTGGCATGGCACTCGCTCAAAACCACTCCCTGGGTAGCGATCACCGGAACCAACGGCAAAACCACCACAACCACTTTAATCGCCGCCATCTTCCAGGCCGCCGGACTGAACGCTCCCGCCTGCGGCAATATTGGCTACGCCGCCTGCGAAGTCGCCCTTTCGGAACAACCAGTGGACTGGGTGATCGCCGAGATCAGTAGCTACCAGATTGAGTCTTCTCCCAGCATCGCCCCTCACATTGGCGTGTGGACGACTTTTACGCCCGACCACCTGGCCCGCCATTACACCCTGGAAAACTACTACAGCATCAAGAGCCATCTCCTGCAACAGTCTGAGGAGCAGGTGTTGAACGGTGACGATCCCTACCTGCGGCAGGCAGTAGGCCAATGGCAGCGGGCACGCTGGACGAGTGTCACTGGCAAGGAGAAGATTCTAGGCGATCCCCAACGGGGAGCCTACGTGGAAGATGGATGGGTGATCGCCCTCGGAGAACCCATCGTCCCCGTGACCGCCCTGCACATGGTGGGGGCACACAACCAGCAAAATCTTTTGCTGGCGGTGTTGACCGCTCGATTGGCAGGCATTGAGAAGGAGGCGATCGCCCACGCCGTTGAGACCTTCCCTGGTGTCGCCCACCGCCTGGAATATATCTGCACCTGGCAGGACGTAGACTATATCAATGACAGCAAGGCGACCAACTATGATGCCGCACTGGTGGGACTGGCCTCCGTCAATGCCCCCGCCATTTTGATTGCTGGCGGTGAAGCCAAAGAAGGAGACGACAGTGGCTGGCTTGCGGAAATCCATCAAAAAGCAGCGGCTGTTCTATTGATTGGCAGTGCAGCTCCGGCGTTTGCAAAACGTCTCGGCGAATCTGGTTACTCTAACTATAAAATTGTGGAGACGATGGAGCAGGCAGTCAGTGTAGCGCCTGATTTCGCAAAACAGTTCAACGCAAAGGTCGTACTCCTGTCCCCCGCCTGCGCCAGTTTCGACCAGTTTCAGAGTTTTGAACATCGGGGCGATCGCTTCAAAGAACTCTGCTCCCAGATTATTGGTTCACAGATTCAATG
The DNA here is from genome assembly GCA_044356135.1 of Elainellaceae cyanobacterium. GTDB lineage: Bacteria > Cyanobacteriota > Cyanobacteriia > Elainellales > Elainellaceae > CAZVXA01. Next base: position 2,465 of record JBIKWV010000620.1, on the reverse strand, counting down.
AACCCCAATATTTTTTGAGAGACGCGGGGCGTCGCCGCGCTTCTCTCAAAAAATATTGATGATCCTTAGTGTCTTCCCGGTGCCATGTCCCCTCAACCCATTTCCATTCATCCTCTGCCGGAATACGAGATGAAGTTGCTCAACTCGATGGCCTTCTTTTTGGGGCGCAGCGTTGAGACTCAGGCGACGGCGGCGCTAGCCATGTACTTGCGGCAGAACTGCGATCGCCTCCTTACCCAGTGCGAGTTCTACGCCCACAAGCTAGGGATGGATAAATACACGCTTCTAAACCTGATCACCGATGACCCCCAACAGGCAGCAGCACTTTTAAGGGAGGCCGGAAGAGTTCACCGTCCGGAAGACGGTAGCGATGTCTTTGATCCCTAAAGCGAGTGGAGCCTACCTTCAGTAAGCTCCACTCGCTTCAACTCTTCTCGTCTCCAGGCTCCGCCTGGAGACGGGCTTCAGGAGGCTCCGCCTCCTTCTGGAGTTTTGACGATTTCTCCCACAATGCTGCGAGACGCTCTCTACGAGAGCGTCTCGCAGCATATTTAGTTTTAGCGCCGCCTTTTCCTGAAAAAGCGGCGCAGCTTAAATTAAACCGTCACAGGGGAAGGCTGCATCGACTTCAGAATCCGCTCCGCAATCTGCGGCCCCGTCAGGCCCAGCGCCTTCATCGACTCCTCCGGCTTGGCATGGTCTACCAGAACGTCGGGCACACCAATGCGGGTCACAGGCACCGCAATGCCTGCATCCAGAAGCGATTCTGCGATCGCAGAGCCAAAACCGCCCATGACACAACCTTCTTCCAGAGTGACCACACGACCAATTTGCTTGGCCAGCGGGTGGATCAGTTCAGTGTCCAGTGGTTTCGCAAAGCGACCGTTAATCACTGTTGCCTCAACGCCATGTTCACTGAGAATCTCCGCCGCCTGCATGGCCGGGTGAACCATCGTGCCATAGCCCAGCAGCAACAGATCATCACCCTGCCGCAGAATCTCCGCTTTACCAATGGGGAGCGCTTCCCAGCCTTCCTCCATCAGAGGAACGCCCAAACCACTGCCTCTAGGGTAGCGCAGGGCGATCGGTCCATCCGTATACTCGACCCCAGTCACAATCATGCGCTGGAACTCAGCTTCGTCCTTGGGAGCCATCAGCACCATGTTGGGGATGCAGCGCAGGTAGGCGATATCATACAGACCCTGGTGAGTCGGACCATCTGCACCGACGATCCCGGCCCGATCCAGACAGAAGAAGACGGGCAGGTTCTGGATGCAGACATCGTGAACAATCTGGTCAAAAGCCCGCTGCAGGAAGGTGGAGTAAATGGCCGCAACCGGGCGCATTCCCTCACAGGCCAGACCTGCGGCCAGGGTGACAGCGTGCTGTTCAGCAATGCCCACGTCAATGTACTGCTTGGGCAATTTCGCCTGGAGTTTGTCCAGACCCGTGCCTGTGGCCATTGCGGCGGTGATACCGATGATCCTGGGGTCGTTCTCCGCCAGTTTTACTAAAGTATGGGCGAAAACTTTGGAGTAGTCGGCAGGTTTGGGTTTGCTGGGGGGGTGAGCCTTTCCGGTGGTGAGGTCAAAGGGGGATTGGGCATGGTAGCCAACCTGGTCTTTCTCGGCGATCGCATACCCTTTCCCTTTAGTCGTCGCCACATGCACTAGCACAGGGCCTTGAATCTGGTGAGCCTGGTTGAAGGTGGTGATCAGTTCCTCCAGGTTGTGCCCGTCCACAGGTCCCATGTAGGTGAAGCCCAGTTCTTCAAACACCGCGCCGACTTTTGGCATGGCGAGACGCTTCATCCCTTCTTTGACGCGCTCCAGTTCAGGAGTGAGGCTATTGCCAACAAAGGGAAGATGCTTGAACTGCTCCTCCAGGTTATCGGTGAGGAACTGCATCGGCGGGCTGAGGCGCATCTTGTTGAGATAGCGGGGGATCGCACCGACATTGGGTGAGATCGACATTTCATTGTCGTTCAACACCACCAGCAGGTTGGTTTTGGGCAGGTGTCCGGCGTGGTTAATGGCCTCCAGCGCCATGCCTCCGGTTAATGCCCCGTCCCCGATGACTGCCGCCACTTTGAACTTTTCCCCTCTAGCATCCCGCGCCATCGCCATTCCCAAAGCCGCAGAGATACTGGTGGAGGCATGGCCTGCACCGAAATGGTCAAACTTGCTTTCGCAGCGCTTTAGATACCCGGCCACGCCATCTTTCTGACGCAGCGTGTGGAAGTCGTTGTAGCGTCCGGTAATTAATTTGTGAGGGTAAGCCTGGTGACCGACATCCCAAATCACTTTGTCGCGGTCCAGATCCAGGGTCTGATAGAGAGCCAGGGTGAGTTCGACAACGCCCAGGCCGGGTCCCAGATGCCCACCGCTTGCCGCCACGGTCTGTAAATGCTTCTCTCGAATTTGCCTTGCAACTTGTTGAAGCTGGAAAATCGAAAGACCGTGGAG
>JBIKWV010000619.1:0-3945 GCA_044356135.1 Elainellaceae cyanobacterium | reverse complement strand
TGCCGTCCTTTGCCCATCCTACAGTTCAACTTTAGGTAAATTCATACCCCAAATCGAGAATGAAATGACCCTGAGTAATGCCTACATCACAATTCGTTTAATCGAAGGCAGCTTTTTTGCTTTATCTGGCACTGCTTGTAGCAGTTCTCAAAGTGCAGTAAACGCTTTGGTGTAAGCGCTTTACTGAGCGCGGTTCTTCCACCAAAAACTGGTTTCTTGCTTCAGCCTTAAGCCCTCATACGGGCTAATCATCATTCAGAACGGCGATCGCCATAGTCTTCAGCCGAACTGGGATCCATCTCCCAGCGGCGATCGTCCCGCTCCTCCAGAATGTCGTTGGTGCGCAGGAAGACACGATCGTCCATCTCCAGGCCAACTGCTTTCCCCAGGTCGTCCACAATGTCCATATCGGGGGTCGGGGCAGTCCCGCCAACGGCCTCATCTCCAACGTCGTTGGCCTGCTCAAAGTTGGTGTCGATATCACCCCCGGTCAGTTCTGGTGTTGCCTGATTGAACTCGCTGAAGCGGTTCTGCATCGCGCGACCGCCTTCCACGTAGCCGGACAGGTCATGAACACCCGTCCCGTAGGACTCGGTCCACTCCTGGGGAATATCATCACTGTAGATAATTTCTTCGTCATCTTCCGAGGAATCATCATCTAAAGGCTGATCGTTCGCCAGTTCGTTCATTTCATCATCCACAGGAATATCTGATGCCAGATCTCCCTGATCAACTGCTATATCGTCGATAGGCCGCTGAATTTTCCTTTTTCCAGTTGTTTGTTCAGCCATTGCAGGCCGACCTGGTCATCGCCGCAGACACCGGCCCCGCCCGCATCGCTGCCGGCCTCTGCGTCCCCACCATCACCCTGTTTGGCCCCTCCTGACACGGGCGCTACAGCCAACCTGCTCCCCACGTGAACCTCCAGGGGGGGCCTGAGTGTGGCGATCGCAACATCCAGAACTTTACCGAACAACCCTGCTGGTACAGCGGCATCTTCCCCCTCGATTGGCAAACCTGCCTCGAAGACATTACCCCTACCCAGGTTCTCATCGCCGATGCTTCTTTCCTGAAACACCCTGCTGGCAATTCTATGCGCAAGGGCGTGGCATTCGGGCCTGATGTTTCGGATTCTGCAAGGTCATTTTTACCGAATGCCGCGCCCCTACCCGTCAATCCCATCTGCGTTCATCCGCGTTCATCTGCGTTCAATCTTCTAATCATGCGTCTCGACAACATCGGCGACGTGATCATGACCAGCACCGCCCTCCGATCGCTCCGCGAAAACCTCCCCGAAGCCAATATCACTCTAATGGCCAGCCCCGATGGCGCTCAGGTAGCTCCTCTTCTGCCCTGGGTCAACGAGGTCCTGCCCCACCGCACCCTCTGGCAGGATTTAGGCAAACTCCCCTTCAACCCCCAGCGAGAATGGGAACTGATCGACACCCTCCACCAGCGGCAGTTTGATGCCGCCATCCTCTTCACCAGCTCCAGCCAGAGTCCTCACCCCCCCGCCTTAATTTGTGCTCTGGCAGGAATTCCCATCCGCCTCGGAGAATCCAAAGAACAGGACCTGGGCACCCTGACCCACAGCAGTCCCGCAATTACGATGCCCGCCGATTTGCGATCGCCGCCCGCACCTTAAGCGAAAGCACAGGCTGTCCAGTTCTGGTGACAGGCGTTGAAAAAGATCGCGATCGCGCCTTCCCCTTGCTGCAAATACTGGGCGATCGGGCCGTCAACCTGATCGGTAAAACCACCCTTCCAGAACTGGTCGCCCTGATCGAAAAAGCCAGATTAGTGCTGACCAACAATACCTCAACGATGCACATTGCCGATGCGGTGCGATCGCCCAACGTCATCCTGTTCTCTGGCACCGAACACGAATGCCAGTGGGCACCCCGCCACAGCCCCACCCGCCTGCGAGTAACCTCATCGGAGGGGTTTGGGGGGCAAGACGCCCCCAAGTCTTCTGGCTTCCAACCAACCCTTTACTCAACCCCCATCACCCGCTACGATAAAAGACTGGTTTTGTCACCCAGGCTACCGTTGTGACCCTGCAAACGTTGTGACCCTCCAGCTCAGTCCCGATCACCTGCAAACCATCCGCGCCCACGCCCAGAGCACCTACCCTGAAGAGTGCTGCGGCCTGCTGCTGGGAACACAGAATCAGGACGCTAACCAGACTATCGAACTCTGGCAGGCAACCAATGCCTGGAACGCCGAAGCCGCAGAACTCCTCGGCGGCAGCCCCTCCGATCGCCATCACCGCTTCTGGATCGATCCCGAGGAGCTACTCACCGTTCACAACTATGCCCGCGATCGTCAGCTAGATGTCATCGGCGTCTACCACTCCCACCCCGACCACCCGGCGGTGCCTTCTGAATGGGATCGGGCGATCGCCTGGGAAGGTTATTCTTACATCATTGTTTCTGTCGAACAGGGAAGTGCAAAAGATTTACTATGCTGGAGGTTGAACGTTGAGTTACAGTTTCAACCCGAACCCCTCACCCTGACCACCCCTCACACCAGTTCTCCATCTCACTCCAACGCGCTATGTTAAATCCCAACCTGGACGAAATCCAGCTCAGCCGAGACGAATACGAACGCTACTCCCGTCACCTGATCCTGCCAGAGGTAGGACTGGAAGGCCAGAAACGGCTGAAAGCCGCCAGTGTCCTCTGTGTTGGGACGGGCGGCCTCGGCTCTCCCCTGCTGCTGTACCTCGCCGCAGCGGGTATTGGCCGCATTGGGATTGTCGATTTTGATGTGGTAGACAGCTCCAACCTGCAACGCCAGGTGATCCACGGCACCTCCTGGGTGGGTAAACCGAAAATCGAGTCGGCCAAGAACCGGATTCTGGAAATTAATCCCCACTGTCAGGTGGATCTCTACGAAACCCGCCTCAGCGCCGAAAACGCCCTCGACATCCTGCGTCCCTACGATATCGTGGCCGACGGCACCGACAACTTCCCCACCCGCTACCTGGTCAACGACGCCTGCGTGCTGCTCGATAAGCCCAACGTTTACGGCTCCATCTTCCGGTTCGAGGGACAGGCGACGGTCTTCAACTACGAGGGCGGTCCCAACTACCGCGACCTGTATCCCGAACCCCCACCACCGGGCCTGGTTCCCTCCTGCGCCGAAGGTGGGGTATTGGGAATTCTGCCGGGGATCATCGGCGTGATTCAGGCTACCGAGACGGTGAAGATCATCCTCGGTCAGGGCAACACCCTCAACGGACGGCTGCTGCTGTTCAACGCGCTGAACATGACCTTCAAGGAACTGAAGCTGCGCCCCAATCCCGTGCGCCCCGTCATCGAAAAACTAATCGATTACGAAGAATTCTGCGGCATTCCCCAGGCCAAAGCCGCCGAAGCTCAACAGCAGGCTGCGATGTCAGAAATGACGGTGCAGGAGCTGAAGCAACTGCTGGACAGCGGCAAGCAAGACTTTGTGCTGCTGGACGTGCGCAACCCCAACGAGTACCAGATCGCCCAAATCCCCGGTTCCGTGCTGGTTCCCCTGCCGGATATCGAAAACGGTGACGGTATTTCGAAAGTGAAAGAGACCCTCAACGGTCATCGCCTGATTGTTCACTGTAAGTCGGGAATGCGATCGGCGAAGGCTCTGGGCATTCTCAAGGAGAAAGCCGGGATCGAAGGCACGAACGTCAAAGGCGGCATCCTGGCCTGGAGCCGCGAGGTTGATGCTTCGGTGCCAGAGTACTAGGGCTTAATCAAGAATCGAAAGAAGGCGCGACACTATCGTGTCGCGCCTCCTTTCGCTCCTCAAAACGGCGTCTCCGTCCTCAAAACGATCGCCCCTCCAGTCCACGGATGCTCAAAATGCAGTTCCCTTGCATGAAGACACAACCGATCGCCCCTTTCACCCTTCCCATACAGTCGATCGCCCACCATTGGCGCACCCAGTCCCTCACCCCCG
>JBIKWV010000197.1:0-7269 GCA_044356135.1 Elainellaceae cyanobacterium | reverse complement strand
GCAAGATCTGCGCAACCTTAGTGTGGAGATGGTTGACCAAAATCCATTTGAAGATGCAGGCAAATCGGGACGACTGGAGCGGATCAAGAATTTGGTGCGCGATCGCACAGGCATCCGAGATTCGTCTAAACAGGCATTTGAAACCTTCTGGAGCCGCAACTACCTGCAACAGCGGGGAGAAGCAAGAGAACTCGCGTTCTTTGACCGTCAAATTCGTTTTCCCATTACGACGAACTACTACCGTCACATTGAAGAGAATGGCAATCCGGTCGATCGCTTCTGGCTGATCGACATCTGGTTTATGGGTCTGTTTGCCGCTGATTTCTTGATTCGCACCTACAAACTGCATCGCCGTTACCCCGGCACCCGCTGGCTGGATACGATGCTGTGGCGCTGGTACGACATTTTTCTGTTCCTGCCCTTCCTGCGCTGGCTGCGGGTGATTCCCACCACCGTTCGGCTCAATCAGTCTGGCCTGGTCAACCTGGAGCCGATCCGCACAAGAATCATCCACGGCATGGTGACCAGCGTGGCCGCAGAAATCACCGAAGTGGTTGTACTTAATGTGATTGATCAGGTTCAGGATCTGATCGAGAAGGGTGACCTGCTGCGCTGGCTGCTGCAATCGAAGGCACGGCAGCACTATGTGGATTTGAATGGCGTAGATGAGGTGGAGGCGATCGCCCGCCAAGTGCTGTCTACCGTCGTCTACCAGGTGCTGCCGCAGGTGCGCCCCGACCTGGAGGAACTGCTGCGCTACACGGTCGATCGTGTACTGCAACAGTCGCCCGCCTACCGCAGCCTGACGCAGATTCCCGGCGTGGGTGGGCTGTCAGGTCAACTGAGCGATCGCCTGGTCAGCGAACTGACTCAGACCACCTACAGCACCCTCACCCATGTTCTGGAAGACCCCCAACTGATTCAGAAAGCACGCAATCTCATCCAGCACTTTATCGATGCCACCCGTGGCGAAGTCTCCAGAGCCGAGTCCTTACGCGAACTGCAACCGTTAATTATTGATTTACTGGATGAGGTCAAGATCAACTACGTGAAGCGGCTTTCTGACCAGGAAATCGAGGAACTGCGGCAGCAGAGCCAGCGGTTATATGAAATGACCCAGGGCGATCGCACCCAACTGCTGCGGCAGCGTCGATTTTAGTGGATTAGAAATTGCTTTGTGGCACGGCTGCGCCGCGACACAAAGCAATTTTCCTACTGGGTTTCTGCCTCCAATTCCTCAACAGGTTCATCCCCCTCGTCTGCTTCATCCCCGGCGTTTTGGCTTACCTTTGCCGTGGCCGGAACGCTAAACTGCGGCAGCTTGTCCACCTGAAAATACTGATAGAACTTGTCGGTCACCTGCAACCATGAGGAGCGACTATCGGACTTGCGCCGCTTTTTTACAAATCCCTGCTCCGCCAACTCCTGCACGTGCTGGTAAGCTCCTGACCCCCGCAGTTCGACCAGCGCCGTCAGGGTAATCGGGCCTTTGAGGGCGATCGCCGCCAGAGTCCGCAGTGCCCCCAACCCTACATCCACTGGAATCAGGGTCTGTACCAGGTCTTGATAGGCTTCCCGCAATTGAAGACAGTAACCATCGGGAGTCTCAACAATCTCCAGGGCACCATCGCGGTGAGCATAATCTGACATCAGGTCAATCAGGGCTTCTTCTGCCCGCGCGCGATCGCACCCCGCAAACTCGGCAATCTTGCCCAGGGTCAGCGGTTGCCCTTTGAGATAGAGAATCGCTTCAACTTTGCTGGCAAGACGAGACATAGAATCCAGGGTATGGCCTGTGATGGTTCGACCAGTATTGTAGCCAAAAGCAATCGCGCTTCAGTCGGTGAGGTATCCAGGAGACGACATCATCTTTGAAACTCACCACAAAAGTGGGGAGAGCGCAAAGATTCCACTCTGCATACTCTGCGCCTCTGCGGTGCCCCTTCATGGCCCTCACTCACACGACCCCAAAAATGATTTCACATGCCCCATATAGGTCAGCGCATCCTCCAGCATTGGAAAATGAGCCGTCTCAGCCATCACCACATGGTGGATCTTCTCCGGGTTCAGTGCCGCCGCCGCCACTCCCAGCTTTGCCGGGATAATCTTGTCGTACTGTCCTGAGAACAGCAGCGTCGGCACTGATAGCCGAGCATACTCACGCGGCATCACCTCCACCGCTCGTTCACTAACCGCTGTGTAGACGGTTCCCAGTGCCGCATCATAGTCCGCCATCAGGTAGTCCTCCAGAAATGCCTGACGGGCAGCAGCAGGAATAGGACGACGGAGGAACCTCGCCATGAAAATGCGATCGACAAACGGAATCGATGCCAACCAGTGGGGACGAAAATCCACCACGTATCTGGCAAATTTGTAGAAGGCTTTGAACGCCCGCTCATCATACTCAAATACCCCACCACAGGTGAGAATCGCTCTCTCCACCCGGTCAGGGTAAAGGTTCAAGAAGAAAACAGCGATCGAAGTCCCGGTTGAATGGGAGTTCAGGTAAACCCGTGGCAGATTGAGCGCATCAAGTAACATCGCCAAATCGTCCGCGTAGGTTTCCAGCTCATAGCCGATCGCCTTGACTTCCTCAGGAATTGGGTCAGGCAGGTGCGATCGCCCAAATCCTCGCAAATCATAGAGCAGGCAGTCGTAAAAGGGGGCCAACGCTCTGGCAGTCGGCTCCCAATATCGAGTCGAGCCAGCCCACCCGTGCATAAACACCATCACAGGCTTTTGTCCCGCAGGTGGCTTGCCCGACTCAGTGATCCATTCGTAGTAGTGGTCAACGCCACGAATAGGAAGGTAAGGCATCGCTAAGCCGATTCAGGCTTGGGCAGGGAGGAAGGATGGAGGAGCAGGTCAGCAGTTGAGCGCTTCTCGACCATCTCGCGGGTAATGGTGCAGCGAGTTACGTCTTTGCGCGACGGCAGCTCATACATCACGTCCAGCATCAGCTCTTCCACGATGCTACGCAACGCCCGCGCGCCCGTCTTGCGGCGGTAAGCTTCCTTGGCGATCGCCCGCACCGCATCGGGTTTGAACTCAAGCTGCACATTGTCCATCTTCAGCAGCTTTTGGTACTGCTTCACCAGAGCATTGCGAGGCTCGGTGAGAATTTGGGCCAGCGCATCTTCATCCAGCGGATCAACAACGGCGATCACGGGAACCCGACCAATAAATTCCGGGATCATGCCAAACTTCACCAGGTCATCCGGCTCCATATGCTTCAGTGCATCTGCCGTCCGCTTTTCTTTGGACTGCTGGCTGTCTCCCGGCTGGATAAAGCCCATGGACTTCTTTCCGGTGCGCTGTTCAACAGTCTTGTCCAGGCCAACAAAGGCCCCACCACAAATAAACAAAATGTTGCTGGTGTCGATCTGGATACAGTCTTGATAGGGGTGCTTACGCCCGCCCTGAGGCGGTACATTTGCGATCGTCCCCTCCAGCATTTTTAGGAGCGCCTGTTGCACACCTTCCCCAGAGACATCCCTGGTAATCGAAGGATTCTCGCTCTTACGAGCAATCTTGTCGATCTCGTCAATGTAGATAATGCCGCGCTGGGCTTCTTCTACGTCCAGGTCAGCCACCTGCAACAGCCGCAGCAAAATGTTTTCTACGTCCTCTCCCACATAGCCCGCTTCCGTCAGAGTAGTGGCGTCGGCGACGGCAAAGGGCACATCCAGCATTTCGGCCAGGGTTTGAGCCAGGAGAGTCTTACCGCAGCCAGTCGGACCAATTAAGAGAATGTTCGACTTTTGCAGCTCAACCGAATCTTCCAACTTACTGCCCTTGCTCTGGACAAAGCTCAACCGCTTGTAATGGTTGTACACCGCTACCGAGAGAATCTTTTTGGCTTCATCCTGACCGATTACATGATCGTCCAGGTGCTTCTTGATCTCACGGGGTTTTGGGATCTGGCTCAGCGAGATACTGGTTGTGCGAGAAGGCCGTTTCTCTGGCTGTTGCTCCCGGCGGGGAGAGGGCTGGGGCACGGCTGCGCTGGAGTCAAACAACTCTTCATCTAAAATCTCATTACACAGATCCACGCACTCATCGCAGATGTAAACCCCAGGGCCAGCAATCAATTTGCGGACTTGTTCCTGCGACTTGCCACAAAATGAGCATTTCAGATGGGAGTCGTATTTCGACATAATGCCCCTTAGTTCATAGTGGTGACAGAATCTCGAACGACAGAAAGTTCCTGCCGCGAGATGACTTGATCGATCAAACCGTAGTTCTTCGCTTCCTCAGCAGACATGAAGAAGTCACGCTCGGTGTCGGCCTCAATCCGCTCCAGTGGTTGCCTGGTGTGGTGGGCCAGCAACTCATTCAGCGTGCGCTTGTGATAGAGAATCTCCTTTGCTTGAATCTCAATATCCACCGCCTGCCCCTGAGCGCCCCCCAACGGCTGGTGAATCATGATGCGAGAACTGGGCAGTGACATCCGCTTGCCCTCTGCTCCACCCGCCAGCAGGAACGCCCCCATGCTGGCTGCCAAACCGTAGCAGATGGTGACTATATCGGGTCGTACCTGCTGCATCGTGTCGTAGATGGCCATCCCTGCGGTTACAGACCCACCCGGAGAGTTGATGTAGAGCTGGATATCTTTCTCAGGATCCTCAGCATCCAGATACAGGAGCTGAGCCACGATCGAATCAGCAACGTTGTCGTCTACCGGGGTTCCCAGAAAAATGATGCGCTCCCGCAACAAACGAGAATAGATGTCGAAAGCCCGATCACCTCGCCCCGACTGCTCCACCACCATTGGAATCATGCTGGTGATGCTCTGGGGGCCAAAGCCTGTAGCGCCGAACGTCACAGGTCGGGAGCTGGTGAGGGAGAAATCAGGAAACCGGGAATTCAACATAATACCGGGACAGGTTGCCAGAAACAATAGCGATCGAAGGAAGCGTCACAACCTCAGAGAGTCCAGAAACTCTATGAGCCTAAAAACTCTATCCGCCATTATGCCTTATGTGATTGGAGACTGGCGGAAGATTATCGAAAAACCTGGAGGCAGGTTATTTATTGGTTTTAAGGTAACATTTCTATCTCGTCAACAGAGCGGCTTTTAGTAGAACGGATGTGAGGATTCCCCACACCCGTATCTGCAAGCTTATACCCTAGAACATTAGCTCTCTTCAGAAGGTTCAGCCTTTTTCTTTGTAGATTTTTTACGTGCGGGTTTTGCCGCAGGTTCCTCTGCTTCAGCTTCAGGTTCAGCCGTTGCCTCGGCAGCAGGAGCCGCCGTAGATTTGCCTTTCTTCGCTTTGGCAGGTGCTTTGGTTTCAGCAGCAGACTCTGGTTCCGGTTCCACTACGGGAGTCGCTTCTACCTCAACCACTGCTTCTGCTGCTTCCACTTCAGGCACTAGCTCCGCTGTGGGTTCAGATTCTGTCTCATCCTCATCCTGCGTCAGGGTTCCTTCGGGAACGAGTTCGATCGTATTGTTCGCTTCCAGCCAGTCGAAAATCTTGTCCCGCAACAGATCTTCTTCAACTACCTGCCGCACCCGGTCGATATCAATATCCTGCTGACCCTGTAAGTCCTGCAAGACTTCCTGCATCTTTGCAGTAATTTCCGGCTGTTCAACCGTGATCGACTCCTGTTTGGCGATTTCACCCAGGGCCATGGTTCGCTGAATACGGGCGATCGCCTCTGGACGGGAGCGCTCCCGCATTGTTTGCACCAGCTCAGGGGTGAAGATACTCTTAATATCCATCCCCTGGTTGGCAAACTGCATAGCCGTCTGGGTCACCATGTAGTCAATCTCTCGCCGAACCAGCGTCTCCGGAAGGTCAACCTCCAGGTACTTCACCAACTCCTTGAGCAGCGCTTCTTGCTTGTTGCCACTGGTCTTGTCCTCCGCTTCTTTCTGGAAGCGCTCCTCCAGAGACTTGCGCAGCTCATCCAGAGTCTCGAACTCACTGACTTCTTGAGCAAAGTCGTCGTCCAGTTCAGGCAGCTCTTTTTCTTTCAATTCCTTCAGAGTGATGGTGAAGACCGCAGGCTTACCCGCCAGATCTGGCTGCACATAAGGATCGGGGAAGGTGGCACTGACATCCCTGGTTTCACCCACGCTCATGCCGATGATGCCCTCAATGAAACCGGGGATGAAGCGCCCCTCCACCAGCTCCAGCTCAAAGTCTTCCGCACTACCGCCGGGAATCTCCTGGGGGTCTTCGTCCGAATTCGGGTCTTCCTTCGCCAGGTATCCAGAGAAATCAAGCACCGCCAGGTCTTTCTCCTGGGCAGGACGGCCTTCCACGGGCACACGGGTTGCCATTCGCTCGCGATAATTTTCCAGCAGTTGGTCTACCTTCGCCGGGTCATACGCCACTTCCTCGGCCTGTAGCTGTAACCCCTTACTCTGGCTGAGGGTGGCGTCAGGGGGTACGTCAGCCGCAGCAGAGAACGTGATGCTCACGCCTGGCTCAAACTGGCCGACCAGGTCTTCAAAGGGCGATCGCAGCTCAAAGTTGCTCAAAACATCAAGCTTTTCCTGCTCGACAGCCTGCTTCAAACTGTCCTGGATCAGATCCTCCAGCGCCAGCGCCTTAATCTGCTGGGAACCAAAACGCTGCATCAACACCTGACGGGGCACTTTGCCCTTCCGAAACCCAGGAATGTTGGCATTACGCATCAGATTCTGTAGCGTCTTGTCGTATGCCTTTTGAGACATTTCGGGGGTAATTTCGATCTCCAGTCCAACGCGGCTGGCGGGTAACTTTTCCTGGGTAACTTTCATCAGAATTCTCTTGACATGTGATTGAACTGCCGCAGTTCGGCAATGCCGCAATTAGCTATATTAACCGATTCTGACCGAACCGATTCAAAACCGACGGAAAGACTTCCAAACCGCCGTCTTCTGCGATGTCTTCACTGAGCTGATAACTCTCCCATCTGCCTCACCCTTCTCGTTTCTAGACTCCGCCTGGAAATACCTGCTGGAGGCTGAGCCTCCAGCAGGCACCCCTGGCCAGAGACCAGGAACGAGGGACAAGGGAGGAAAGAGGAGCCAGGGAAGAGAGAGCAGAATAGCGGGAGACTATTGCCCTGGTAATAACATGGCGGAAATAAACCGATGATTCACAGTATGGTGCGCTAAGCGCACCATACTGTGAATCATCGGCTAACCATCGGCAAACTTAAGCCGGCAGGTACTAGTAGTTCGCCAAGCGAACTACTAGTGTTGCGAGTACTAAATTTTGCAACATAGGGGGTTTGGGGGCTTCGCCCCCAAGCAGGGGTTTCACCCCTGCA
>JBIKWV010000269.1:0-6335 GCA_044356135.1 Elainellaceae cyanobacterium | reverse complement strand
CCCTTATTATTCGCTGCACTAGTGGGTCATTTGCTTTGCTCATCGCCATACCTCTATGGGGTGGGTGTCCCACCCGCCCAGACGGGCAAGATGCCAGGAATGGCGATACCCACGCCAAATGCCCCACTAGTCGTCCAGGGGTTCAGAGGGACGATGGGGAGCAATCCGCCACGCGAGCGGCAGCAGACCCGTCGCCAACACCAGTTTCAGCAGATCACCGGGGATAAAGGGTACCAACCCCACCATCCAGGCTTTTTGAGCACCGATAAACATGGCCAGCCAGGGGAGTCCAAAGACATAAATCACGATATTGCCCAGCAGCATCGCCAGAAAATTGGTCTTCAGGCGGCGATCCCAGCCTCGCTCGGCCAACAAACCCGTCACGAAGGCCGCTGCGACAAAGCCGATCAGGTAGCCACCGCTGGGGCCCATTAGCGCAGCCATTCCCGCCTTCCCACCAGCAAACACGGGCAGTCCGGCGAGTCCCTGAGCCAGGTAGGCAAGGATGCTGAGTGCCCCCCGTCTGCTGCCCAGGACAGCGCCCGCCATTAGAACGGCGAAGGTCTGCCCCGTAATGGGCACCGGCTGTAGGGGAATTTCAACCTGGGCAGACAGACCGATCAGCAGGGAGAAGCCCAGAATTAGAAGTAGATGATAGATCCACCGTTGCCCCGGATTGGCAGGTCGGAGGAGATCGGCATAAGTTGCATTGGCCATAGTTGTTCAGTCAGTGAATGTGTAGAAAACTTTATAGGGAAACATTGGGGTGCCGAGATGAGTCACAGTCTCTCGGCATCTTTCGCCCTTTCAGGTATTCTCAGGGTAAAAGGAATCCCGGTACAACCCGGTTTTACGAAACGCAACTGCCAGGTAATCGATCGCCATAGGAAATCTCGCCAAACTCGGCTATAGTGAGAACAACTTCGCACTTTGTGAGGATTTGTTCTCCTCAGATGTCGCTCTACCAGGAGTGGAGCCTGTGGCGAACCAGGTAGGGATTTCCGGGTGCAGGGTTGGATCCCCCTTGAGGGAACCAGAGGATGTGCGCCTGCGTGGGGGCACCATTCTGTGCCTCATAGAGTAGAGACACTGTAAGAGCCTGTAAACACCGTAAGAGCCTGTGATGTGAGCTAAGCCTGTGGTACAGTTGGAAATCCTGAGATCGTGTTATCCTCACCAGCACGATTAGTCAAAGATAAGCATCAGATTAAAGCTTTACCAAATAAAAAATTATTGATTTTTTTACGGGATCACCTATTAGATTTTTTGGAGGAATAGTTAGTTTGTCCGATTCATACAAAGTCGCCATTCTGGGCGCAACCGGAGCGGTCGGGACTGAACTTCTCGAATTGCTTCAACAGCGTCGTTTCCCTGTTGCCGACCTGAAGCTGCTGGCGTCGGCTCGCTCTGCCGGGAGCCAGTTAGAATTTCAGGGCGAGAAACTGGTCGTCGAAGAGGTGGGCGATCGCGCCTTCGATGGCATTGACATTGTGCTGGCCTCCGCTGGAGGTTCCACCTCCAAGGCGCTGGCGAAGCAAGTTGTTGCCGCTGGCGCGGTAATGATCGACAACTCCAGCGCCTTTCGGATGAATCCTGAAGTGCCGCTAGTGGTACCGGAAGTCAATCCGGAGGCTGCAGCTCAGCATCGGGGTATCATTGCCAACCCCAACTGCACCACAATTTTGATGAACGTGGCAGTCTACCCGCTGCATAAAGTTCAACCCGTGCGGCGCATCGTTGCCTCCACCTACCAATCCGCCAGTGGTGCGGGGGCCAGGGCAATGGAGGAAGTGAAGGTTCAGAGCCGCGCCATTCTGGATGGTGAATCGCCTGTAGCAAAGTCTTTCCCTTATCCGCTCGCGTTTAACCTGTTTCCCCATAACTCGCCGATGACCAATAACGGCTACTGTGAGGAAGAAATGAAAATGGTGAACGAAACTCGGAAGATTTTTGGTGAACCCAACCTGCGGGTATCCGCCACCTGCGTTCGGGTTCCCGTCTTGCGCGCCCATTCAGAAGCCATTAATCTGGAGTTTGATGCACCGTTTAGCGTGGTTCAAGCCCGCGAAATTCTCAGCGGTGCTCCCGGTGTGAAGCTCGTTGAAGACTGGCAGGCCAACTATTTCCCGATGCCGATGGACGCAACGGGTCACGATGATGTTCTGGTTGGACGCATCCGGCAGGATATTTCCCATCCCAATGGCCTCGAACTCTGGCTCTGTGGCGACCAAATCCGGAAGGGAGCCGCCCTGAATGCAGTACAGATTGCAGAATTGTTGATTGAGAAAGGTTGGGTGAAACCAGCGGTGGCGATGGCCTCCGGTGTTTCGGCCTGACGCCCCAACTTTGGCTTCCCATGCCGATTTCATTCTTCAACCCCTGTGAGGAGCGAGTGACTATTTTTGGACGGGTTTTGACTGCAATGGTGACGCCGTTTGACAAGGACGGCCATGTGAACTACGCAGTGGCAGAAAAGCTGGCCGCTTATCTGGTCAGTCATGGCACGGATTCGATTGTGGTCTGCGGGACAACGGGCGAATCACCGACGCTGACCTGGGATGAGGAATATGAACTGTTCCATGTTGTCCAGCAGGCGGTTTCTGGGAAAGCTAAGATAGTAGCAGGGACGGGTTCCAATTCGACCCGTGAAGCGATCGCAGCTACCCAGAAAGCTGACAGGCTAGGGCTGGACGGTTCTCTCCAGGTGGTTCCGTACTACAACAAGCCACCCCAGGAGGGTCTCTATCAGCACTTCCGGGCAATCGCTGAGGCCAGCCCCGATCTACCCATGATCCTGTACAACATCCCTGGGCGCACTGGGCAGAATCTTTCTCCCGAAACGATCGCTCGCCTCGCAGAGATTCCCAGCATCGTTGCCATCAAGGAGGCAAGCGGAAGTCTCGACCAGGTGAGCCAGATTCGCCGAGCCACCCCTCCAGAGTTTTCGATCTATTCTGGGGATGATTCTCTAACGCTGCCAATGCTGGCGGTGGGATCTCAGGGGGTCATCAGCGTAGCCAGTCATCTGGTGGGCGACGACTTACAGCAGATGGTTCGCGCTTACGAGCAGGGACAGGTGCAGACCGCGACTCAAATTCATCTCAAGCTATTCCCCTTGTTTAAAACACTGTTTGTATCCACAAATCCAATCCCTTTGAAAATTGCGCTGCGCCTCAATGGCTGGCAGGTCGGTGGCACTCGACTGCCTCTGGCAGACAATGTCGAACACCTCGAAGCAGTCCTCCAGCCCATCCTGGCCGATCTGAAATTGATGGCGATCGCCTGACAAGTTTTCCGACAACTGAATAATTTTTGACTGATTCGGGTTTCTGTTTTTGCGCGACCCACCAGTTCAAGGATCCTTAGTGCCCAAAAACCCAGCCTTATCAATTTTCTGTTTACCTAACCTAAGAGCGTACATGACACAAACTGAACCAACCCTTAAAATCATCCCCCTCGGTGGCCTCCACGAAATTGGGAAAAATACCTGCGTTTTTGAATACGAAGACGAGATCGTTCTCCTGGATGCAGGACTGGCCTTTCCGACCGATGGGATGCACGGGGTGAATATTGTCCTTCCAGATACTACCTACCTGCGCGAGAACCGCCAGAAAATTAAGGGCATGATCGTCACCCATGGTCACGAAGACCACATTGGCGGCATTGCCTTTCACCTGAAACAGTTTGACATTCCCGTAATGTATGGTCCCCGATTGGCAATGGCTCTGCTGGAGGACAAGCTGGAGGAAGCAGGTGTGGCCGATCGCACCGAACTACGCACCGTTCGTCCCCGTGATATGGTGCGCATCGGCAAGTATTTCCTGGTGGAGTACATCCGCAACACCCACTCAATTGCCGATAGCTTCACCGTGGCGATTCACACACCCGTTGGTGTGATTATCCATACTGGCGATTTTAAGTTTGACTTTACTCCCGTCGATGGGGAATTCTTCGACATTCAGAGATTGGCAGAGCACGGCGAGAAAGGGGTTCTCTGTCTGATTAGTGACTCCACTAACTCTGAGATTCCAGGACATACCCCTTCCGAACGCTCTGTCTTCCCCAACCTCGATCGCTGCTTTGCTCAGGCACCCGGACGTCTGTTTGTCACCACCTTTGCCTCCTCCGTCCACCGGATTAATATGATCCTGGAGCTGGCCAAGAAGCACAAGCGCGTTGTTTCAGTCCTGGGCCGCTCTATGCTCAACCTGATCGCCCACGCCCGCAATCTGGGCTACATCAAGTGTGACGACGACCTGTTTGTTCCCCTGAACATGGTGAACAAGCTGCCCGAAAACAATGTGCTGATCCTGACCACAGGGAGCCAGGGTGAACCGATGGCAGCCATGACTCGGATTGCCAACGGTGAGCATAAGCAGGTGCAGATCCGTCAGGGCGATACGGTTGTCTTCTCGGCAAACCCGATTCCCGGAAATACGATCGCCGTCGTCAACACCATCGACAAGCTGATGATACGCGGTGCAAACGTAATCTACGGCAAGGAAAAGGGGATCCACGTTTCGGGTCACGGTGCTCAGGAAGACCAGAAACTAATGCTGGCACTGACCAGGCCCAAGTTCTTCCTGCCCGTTCATGGCGAGCACCGGATGCTGGTGAAGCACTCGGAGACCGCCCAGAGTATGGGTGTTCCCGCTGAGAATATGGTGATCATCAACAATGGCGACGTGGTGGCCCTGACCCAGAACAGCATTGGCGTTGCAGGTAAGGTGCCCTCTGGCATCGAACTGGTGGATGCATCCCGCTCTGGTGTGGTTAACGACCGCGTTCTCAAAGAACGGCAGCAGTTGGCGGGCGATGGTATCGTCACGGTTGCCGCAACGGTGGGTTTGAATGGCCAACTTATCGCCAAGCCCGAAGTTCACCTGCGAGGTGTGGTGACGACTCTGGAGAAAGCCAATCTTGAGCGATCGGTGGTGCAAACCATCGAAGCAGTGTTGAGCGATCGCTGGCCCGACTTCACCCACAACTTCGGTGACGGCGAGATCACGGTAGACTGGATCAAGCTCCAGGCTCAGCTCGAAATGGAACTCCGCCGTATGTTGCGCCGTGAACTCCAGAGTAATCCGCTGCTGGTGTTCTTGATGCAGACTCCGTTGGCTTCCGCCCCCAAGGTAGAGCGAGTCGATCGCACCGCCAAGATTGCGGTATAGCCAGAGTTCATAGGTGTCATTCGACCAAAGCTTAAAGGGACGTGCCGCGATGCGGCACGTCCCTTTAACTCTAAAAAAGAAACGGGGTGCAGAACTGCGTTCTGCACCCCGTTTTTGTGCGATCGCGCTCAGGCAGCGGCCGCTGATATTACCATCCAACGTCCAGTTTCAGGATCACGGTAGGTCGTGAATGGATTTGGGCTAAGAGGAGATTGCCCTGATTGGGCAGGCGATGACATGGTCGAGCCGACCACCGTTTGGCTGTTGTTTTTCATGATGCACCCTGAGGACAGTTGCGATTGATACACTGTCCCTCAAGTATATCTGGCGGTCTGGGTCTACCCCACAGCGTGAAAACTCGGAATTTGAAGGGTGCTGCGAAGCCGCGTTCACTCACCTAAATAATCACATATGAAAGCGGCGCTGCGCCCTCTGTTGCTGTAGACGAGAGAGAATCGGCACACCGACAAAATACGTTGCAATAGCAGCAATGATACCCACGACCACGCTGCCTACCATAACAACCTGGACAATTTCGCCACCCAACTGAAGAATTTCCTTGGGGTTTTTAATCCGGTCAAAGGGAAAGCTACTCCAGCTACGTCTCAGCAAGATTTGCCCGATATGGAAATTAAAGGCGGTCATCGGCAGTAGGGTAACCGGATTGCTGAGCCAGGTCGCCGCCGCCGCTGCCAGTTTGCTGCCCCCCAGTAGCGTTGCCGTCAGCACTGCACCCAGAATCTGAAATCCAGGTAGCGGCAGTACCCCCCAGAACACTCCACAGGCAAAACCTTTAGAGATTTGATGAGGGGTTGCCCGCAGGCGGAGCAGACGAACATACCAGTAGCGAACTATTCGTTTCCACTGGGCAGAGCGAGGTTTCCGTCTCATAGGTTTGGGAAATTTGCAACAGTCAGTTGAAGGTGAGTTGATTAAGGTAGAGGAAAGCCTTCAGCGGTAGTTTGATCAGGTCTGGCGCACCGTAGCGATGGGAAATGTTGATTCCCAAAGCTGACTTGATGAGATAGAACAAGTACAAAGCACTCATACTCAGCAGGGTCAACCTGATTCGACGCCAAAATCTCATAGACCTGGAAATTCACTCCTCTGGTTATAACAGGACAAATTGCGGGAATTACGGGTAGAGCGATCGCCCTCACTAAA
>JBIKWV010000025.1:0-13636 GCA_044356135.1 Elainellaceae cyanobacterium | reverse complement strand
CCACCTGCTGCTGCTCCTTCATCAGCTTATTCTTCTCGTATCGCTTATCCGTTCGCAATTGAGCGATCAAAGTAATATTTGTTTACAAACAGACTCTTATTTGGCAACGGCGATCGCGCTACCCTTACCGATGTCCGAGGTTGGAATTTCCCTAATGTAGACCTGTTCGTTCTAAGTGCCTGCCAGACCGCCGAGGGCGATGTACCGTTGGGCAACGGCGAAGAAATTCTGGGGTTTGGCTACCTGATGCAGGCAGCCGGAGCAGATGCAGCGATCGCCTCCCTCTGGCAGGTCAGCGACGGCGGCACTCAGGTACTCATGGATACCTTCTACGCTGCCCTCAAACGAGGTATGAGCAAATCGGAAGCGCTGCGACAGGCGCAAATCGCATTGATTACAGGTGACCTGAAAGCGATCGGTGGAATTCGAGGGGATGCCACGATTCAGGCGGTCAGTACTCGCACCGGATTGCCTGCCTCCATCAGCAACAGGCTCAACCATCCCTACTACTGGGCACCGTTCATTCTGATTGGCAATGGTTTGTAGGCGATCGCTCACCTTTCATTTGTCCATCTATACCCAATAGCATTCCATCCTTCATATCTTCTCAAGCTAACCATGATGAAACGCTCTCTGTCCTTTCCTAAACTCCTGTCTCTGTTTATCGCCGGTCTGGTCAGCGTCCTGATTCTTCAGGGCACGTCGATCTTCTCCCTGTCCACACCTCCTGCTTCCGCTGGAGATACCACAATTGAACTCATGCGTTCGGGTTCACGCCCTGCCCTTTCCAGCCTGGGATTACAAGCCAGCCTGGAATCATTTATCCCCAGCGGTCTGACCCGCTCCAGCAACCCCGCAGAAGGAACGCGAGGGGTGATTCGCACCGACGATCGCGTTCCGGTCACCAGCCGCAGCTACCCCTGGTCTGCCATCGGACGGTTAGAGTTTGACACACCAGAGGGTGCGAGTATCTGCACCGGAACGCTGGTCAACAAAGACGTTGTATTAACCAATGCTCACTGTGTGGTCGATCCCAAAACCCGTCGGCCCCATCAAAACATTCGATTCGCCCCCAATTTAATTGGCGGTCGGCTGAAGAATGAGGCAGACCGGGCAACGGCGATCGATGGATTTGTCGGCACTGACTTTAGCGATCGCCCCACGCCACCCCATCCTGATGACTGGGCATTCCTTAAACTTGACCAGCCCCTCGGCGAGAAGTACGGCACAATTGGCTGGTTAGCTGCTGATGTCGCAAACCTGATTGAGAATCCTGAACGCTACATCATGGTGGGCTACTCCGGTGACTTCCCCCGCGATAATCCTGGCGCAACTGCAAGCGCTCATCAAGGCTGTAGCATTCTGGGCAGCACGAATGACAATGTGTTGCGCCACAACTGCGACACCACAGGCGGGTCTTCTGGCGGTCCCATTCTGGTTCAGAATAACGGACAGTACCGTATTGTCGCTGTCAACTCCGCTGAACGCAGAGAGGGAGAGCAGGGGCCGGGAATTGTCAACTTTGCTACCAAAATCTCGCGGATTGTAGAGCGCATTCAACGTGAGGGGCAGTCGCGGTGATTGAGCCTCACGTTTTGTCGGATTGATGAACCCAATTTTTGAATGGCAAGTGTCGATCTGCTGCATCTTTGCATAGGTGTGGGCGATCGCAAAATATGTATCCTCGACAGTCTGATTCTACCCTTCTACCTCTATGCAATTCCCTCGCTTCGCCCTCAACCTGCTGGCCACAACGCTGTTCTTTTCTGCTGTTCCCTTTCTTGCCCCTGAATTATTAACTGGGTACACGGTCGCTCAAACACAAAGTAACCGGGAGACCCGGAAAGCTGAGGGCGATCGCCTGCTGGATCAGGGAACGCGCCAGTACGAAACCGCCGAGTATGACGCTGCCGTACAGTCTTTGCAGCGGGCGCTGGGATTGTATCGGGAGGTGGGCGATCGACAGGGCGAAGTTCAGGTTCTCATCGTTCTCAGTGAGATTTACGCAGAGTCAGACCAAACCGATCTGGCTCTAGATCGGTCTCAGCAGGCGCTGACACTTGCACAAACTCTTCAATCTCAATTCCTGCAAGGACGGGCTTTCAGCGCACGAGGGCGTGCTTTGTTTGTGGCAAATCAAGACCAACTGGCACGGCAGGCTCTGGAAACGAGCATTGCCATTACACAAGAGACTCAGGATCGGCAGGGTGAAGCCTGGGCGTTGAGCATTTTAAGCGGTTTTTACACGATAGCGCTACAGCAGCCTGAGAAGGGATTGGAGTTTGGTCAGCAAGCACTATTGATCGCTCAGCAACTACGTAATGCTCGGTTGGAAGGGCGGGCTTACTGGCGGATCGGTTCCGCACTAGAGGCGCAGAAGAAGTATGCTCAGGCGATCGAAACTTATCAGAAGGGGTTTGTGGCTTCACAGGCAGCAGGCGATCGCCGTAACGCTGCGGCAGTGATGTTTGAAATCGGTAGAAACTATATGCTGCTGGAGAAACCTGAGCAAGCAATCTCCTATCTTCAGCGAGGGAATCTTCTGGCAGAGCCTCTAGCGTTACCAAATTTGAAATCTCAGATTTCCCTTCTTCTCGCTGACATTTATTTTAATTCTGAACAATATAACTTGGCAATTCAGTTCTATCAAAGAGCAATTCCACATGCTCAACAGTCCAACAACCTGCGTCAGCAGTATGATGCCTGGTCTAATCTTGCAGCAGCTTACGCACGTTCCGGCAATCAACTGGATTCACGCAGGGCGCGAGAAGAAGCGCTCAAAATTGCCCAACAGCTTAATGATTCAAAATTGCTTGCGGATGCTTATCGATTGTTTGGGTCAGCAGTAGCTTTGTCAAACGATGCTCAAGCGGCTATTCCGCATCTGCGACAGGCGATCGCACTATACCGTCAGGTTAAAGACCCTCAAGGTGAGGTGAATGCTGTTGTAGTCTTGATAGAAGTACTGCGATCGTTAAAACAATATGGTCAGGTCATTAATGCCGCTCAGCAAATTCTACCAGCTGCCCAATCTCTCCCAGACTCTGCTGAGTCTTTGAATTTGAAATTTCAACTGAATTATTATCTTGCAGATGCTTATCTCGAAACTCGGCAGTACAGTCAGGCAGTCCAGTTCTATCGAAGTGCAGTAGCGATCGGCCGACAAGCCAATAATTTGCGCCAGCAGTATGATGCTTTATTTGCTCTGGCGGCAACTTATGCCCGATCAGGTGATCAAGCGAATTCGCGTCGAATCAGAGAAGAAGCGTTAACAATTGCTCAACAACTCAACGACCTCAAGGTTCTTGCGAGCGCTCATCGATTCCTGGCATCAGCAATGGGTTCGTCTAATGATTCTCGAGCAGCGATTCCCCATTATCAGCAGGCGATCGAACTATATCGACAGGTCAAGGATACCCGAGGTGAACTGAATACAACTCTGTTAATGCTTGAGGCTTTGGGTCAGTTAGAGAGATATGAGCAGATTATTTCAATAGCACGACAGGGGCTTCAACTCGTACAGTCGCTTCCTAACTCACGCGAGGCTACAGAGGCAAAATTTAACCTACTTAATAGTCTTGCAGATGCTTATCTCGAAACCAAACAGTACGAAATAGCGGAGCAGGTTTATCGAGAAGCAATAGTAGTGGCTGAAAAATCCAACAACCTGCGGCAACAGTACGATACTTGGGTAAATTTGGGGGCAACTCATGCCAGAGCAGGTGATCGGTCAAACTCACGCAGGGCAAGAGAAGAAGCGTTAAAAGTGGCCCAGCGGTTAAATGAACCAAAAACACTTGCACATGCCTACTATTACCTGGGAGCTGCAACTGTTGCATCTAACGATTATCAAACAGCAATTTCTTTCTATCAGAGGGCAATTGAACTGTATCGTCAGCAGCAAGATGCTCAAGGCGAAATAGATTCCCTCCTCTCCATCCGCTTTGTTCATAATCTACGTCAGAACTATGTTGAAGCTTTGGAGTACACCAAAGCAGCGTTGCAAATTGTTCAGCGGCAAATTCAGCAGTCTAAGACGGAGACAGAACGCCAGAAGTGGCAGAGTCAGGAGCATACACTCCTTTTAGCTATCGCAGCGAACTACCGATCGCAGCGGAACTACCTGAGAGCGATTAAATTTGGACAGGTTGCGCTTAAGAGTTCCACGGATGCCAACAACACTGAACAGATGTTGAAAGCTGCAAGTGACCTGATTGACATCTATAACGACGCTCAAAAGTATTCTGAGGGAATTGCTTTCACACAGTTTTTTCTCCAGCAGGCTCAACAGAGAGGGGACAAAAAGTTAGTTACTGGAGCATATTATTTGGTTGCAGTTGCCTACAGTGGTGCAAAAGACTACTTTAAGGCAATTGAGACTGTTGAGCGGGGACTAGAGATTGCTGTCACTCTCAAGGACGATAATCTACAGTCCCTCGCATTCTTTCTATTGAGTGAGGTGAAGTACAATCAGGGAAAGTTTGAAGAAGCTATTTCCAAAGCTCAACAGGCTTTGACACTCGCAAAAAGAGCCAATAATGCTGAGCTGGAAATGCGTGCATTTCTGAATTTGGGTCGCGCTCATCATGCGTTAAACAAGTATTCTGAAGCCGTTGAGCAATTTCAGCAGGGATTAGCAATTGCTGAGAGAACAAATGATTTTGGTCGCCAAGCTGATTTTTGGCTTCGAATCGGGTCAGTTTATCTCTCAGTCAGAGACTTTCCCAAAATGTTTGATGCTCTGAATCGGATTCAGCCAATTCTACAAAGTGTTTCAAACCCTCTCGCTCAGTCCCTCGGTCGCCTGATGCGGGATGGAGCCTGTTTACAGATCGGGTTGCCCAATTGTGGAGAACAAGATGCAGAATCGATGAGTATGGAGGGAGTTAGCTCACTTGAAGCTGTAGAAGTGATTGCTGCATTACAATTATTTTTCAAGTCTTACACTGCATTCATTCAAGGAGACTATTCACAATCTCTTAGTCTTGCTGAGAGAATGCTGGCTCTATCCTCTAACTCAGGAAATCCCAATATAATCTCTGCGGCACATCAATTACTCGCTTTCAACTATGCTGAGCTTGGCGAGTTTCAAAAGGCTGTAATCCATGCAAAACAAGGCGTTGAAGTAACACTAAATACAAGAGACAGAAGCCTACAATCAGGAGCATGGGCTACTCTGGGGGAGGTCTACCGCACCTCTAACCAGATTGATGAAGCGATTCAAAGCTTTCAACAGTCCATTGCTCTTAAAGAAGAAGATGCTGCGCTTGCTTACATTGGTCTAGGTCGAATTTATCGGGCAAATCAGCCTTCACTGGCGATCGTTTACTACAAGCGGGCAATTAACCAAATTGAAGCGATTCGACAGAAAAATCGTTCGCTTCCAAGCAATTTGCAAGAAGCCTTCCTTCAGTCCGTGCAGGGGTTAGGGCGGACGAGGGTAGCCGATGCTTATCGAGAGCTGGCGGATCTGTTGCTTGACCAGGATAACCTCCCGGAAGCAGAACAAGTGTTGTCATTGCTGAAGGTGGAGGAACTGCGGGAGTATACCAGAGGCACTGTAACCAATCTGCAAACCCGGCAGGTACGACTGTCTAATGCAGAACAAGCCATTATGCAGCGATACGATGGCTTGATCCGGTTTGGTCAAAAAATTGCTGAGTGTCGAGCCAAGCGACAATGCAGTGAGCAGGAACTCAGGTATCTGGGAGATCTGACCACCGAGTGGCAGAATGCAGTTCGTAGCTTTGAGGAAGAGATGCAGCGTGAGCGTGGTCAAGATCCTGATGTCCCCTCCACCAGTCGGTTGATTAATTCGGGACGGCAGATTGTTGAGTCACAACCGGGGACTGTACTCCTCTATCCCGTTGTCACAGAGAATCGACTATGGATTTTGTGGGTAACCCAGGGAGGTGTTGCCAATGCTATTCAGGTGCCTGTTCGACGGTCAGAGATCGATCGAGCAGTGCTGGAATTTCGTCAACTCATGAGGGAGTGTGAACAGAGAACCTGTAACACCGCTGAGGATATTGAGAAAATTCAGGCAGTATCACAGCGAATTTATGGCTGGCTAATACCAAAGTTGCTGGAGGAGGAATTTGCCAAGAACAAGATTCAGAATCTCGTGTTTGCACTCGATCGCTCCCTGCGGTATATCCCAACGGCTGCACTGTTTGATGGTCAGAAGTATCTTATTGAGCGGTATACAATCTCAACAGTAACTTCTCCAGAACTGGTAGAGCGAGATAATCCGTTACCCCTCAATCCAGCCGATATTTCAGTGCTTGCTCTGGGACTGTCAGAATCCGTACCTGCAACTGAAAATACCCCTGCTTTTGGAGATCTGCCTTTTGTTCCTGAAGAATTGCAGGCAATTGTGCGATCGCCCCAAGCTCGTTCTGATCAAGGAATTTTCCGAGGCATAGAGCGATTAAACCAAAGCTTTGACAAAGCTGCTCTAAATGCTGCGATGGGTCATTCTGTTCTGCACATCGCAACTCACGGTCTGTTTGTTCCCACAAGCCTATACGAATCTTTTCTTGTTTTAGGCAACAAGCAGCCTTGGCGAATCTCTGAGATTCAGAATATGGAGCAACTCTTTTCTGATGTAAGTCTGGTCGTCCTATCTGCCTGCGAAACAGCACTGGGTGGGCGACAACAAAATCGGGAAGGACAGAATCTTCCCGATGGTCGGGAAATATCGGGAATTGCCCAATCTTTCATTAATGCGGGAGCTGACACCGTTGTTGCCTCTCTCTGGCAGGTCAACGACCCAGCAACCAAAGAGCTAATGCAACGGTTCTACAGCAACCTGGCAAAAAGTACTGCCCAGCAACGTATCACTATTGCCTCTGCCCTCCAGCAGGCACAACTGAACCTGCTGCATGGCAAGGCACAGGCTGCTCGCAACACATCGCGTGGGAATAACGCCACCGTTATTCCCACCACTGACCCAGAAGCGCGATCGCCCTCCAACACCCCCATCTATGCCCATCCCTACTACTGGTCCGCCTTCATCATCATCGGCAACGGTTTGTAGAGGAAATGGGATCAAACACTATTCTACTCATCTGTAATAAAAATTCTAATCATGTCTGGCTCCAAATCTGCATAGCTCTCAAAGCTCCCAAAATAGAGTGAGATGATAAGCACTGCCTCAGAATCCAAACTAAATCACAAAGCGAGTCCCGACTATGTACTCAATTAAACGCCGTCATTTTCTACAAGTTGCTGGTTCTACTCTCGGTGCAATTGGAATAAGTCATCTCGACTTAGTACGCCAGGGCGATCGCTATGGAAGGGCGATTGCACAGGCGACTCCACGTAAATTAGCACTTCTGATAGGCATCAACAACTATCAATCCTGGTTTCCTCTCCATGGATGTGAAAATGATGTGTCTTTGCAGCGGGAGTTGCTTGTTCATCGATTCGGTTTTCAGCAAAGCGACATTGTGACGCTTGTCAGTGCTGAGGCTACCCGAACGCGAATACTGGAGGCATTTGAGGAGCATTTGATTAAACAAGCACGAGAGGATGACGTTATAGTTGTTCACTTCTCAGGACACGGAGATCTGGTGACAGATCCAGATCCAATTAGCGGAAGTGGTTGTAATGGCAGCTTAGTGCCAGTTGATGGTCAAGCTTCTTCTTCAAGGCAAGTATCATACATCATGGGGCGAACCATCTTTCTCCTGATGTCCGCATTAAAAACTAACAACGTTACTTTCGTTCTCGACAGTTGCTTCTCAGGTGGAGGGACACGAGGGAACGTACAAATTCGTTCCATTGGAACAGGAGGAGCTTGCTCTAACCCATCTACAGACGAATTAGAGTATCAAAATCGATGGTTAACTCGACTAAGGTTATCCCCACAGCAGTTTAGACAACGCAGGAGGGAGTTTGCTGCTGCTAAGGGTGTTGTATTAGCATCTGCCCAACCGAGACAACTGGCAGTTGATTACCCATTTGACGACGGAGCCTTTCCCGCAGGTTTTTTTACCTATTTCTTAACCCAATATCTTTGGGAACAGAGTAACAACCGTTCTTTTGCAGAGACATTGTCTGTTGTTCAGAACAGGATGCAGAGCTTTCAATATCAACAGCCTCGACTTCAGGATCAGCAACCTCTACTTGCTGCCAATCCTCAAGAAAATAAGGAAAAGTCAGTGTATTTCATCAGCAACTTGGCATCCCCAGCAGAAGCAGTTATTAGGAATAGGACTGGCAATCGGGTTGAAATATGGTTGGGAGGAGTTGCTGTAGACAGCTTACCTGCATTTAGAGGTGGAGCAATTCTGTCAGTTGTTAACCCAGCTTCTGGGAGACAAGAGCGTGTAAGGATATCGTCTAGAAATGGTCTATTAGCAACTGCTCAATTCCTTGATGATCCAGCATCGCCCATAGCAACCGGAACTCTTCTACAAGAGTCAGTTCGTCAGTTGCCAAGACCTGGAGAATTAAATCTTCGCATTGGACTTGATGATTCACTTGGAGCAGATATTCCCAACATCGAACAAGCTTTACGAGCAATCAATCGCGTGACCATCGTACCACTGCAACAAGCAGAGGTCGATTACATTATCGGAAGGATGACAGCAAGTACTTACGAAGAGCTATTAAAACGTCAAGTGCCAAATCCCCCTCCCACAGGTAGTATTGGCTTATTCTCCGCAGGCTTAACCCCAATCCTTGTGGGTGAATCTTTTGGGACAGATGATGAAAAGCCAGAAGCATCTGTACGACGCCTAAGTTCTAGGTTGAATCGGTTGTTAGCACTTCGCATTCTGAGGACAGCATTAAACGCAAGCTCATCATTACTTGATGTAGTAGCCTCTGTGATTGCGGATAGAAGAAATTCTCAATCACTCTACAGAACAACAAGAGGACGTGAACAAAGAAACAATACAGAGTACATTCAATTTCGTTCTGGAAGTGATCTCAAATTTCAAATAAAGAACAATGAATCTTCGCCATTGTATATTGTGGTACTCGTGACATCTTCGAGAGATCAAATTAATATTTTATCTCCGGCACTATGGGAAGCCCCAGAAGAAAATATGAGGCTTGAGCCTTCTCAGTCCACTACAATTCCACGCCAAGAGGACGGTTTTGAGTTTAAGCTTTCAGGAACAGGTGATTTAGAGGTAATTATAATTGCCAGTTCTAATCCCCTGAGAAATTTTTTAAGATTCCTGAGTTATATAGAGCGGGGGAAAAGTCCAGCACAGCCTGATGCTGTAGAAGTTGCTGAGAAGCTTCTAACCGATCTAAATGGTAGGAATGGAGCTAATACTACACAGTTGGCTGCACTCTACATAGACATCAAAAGCATTGAATAGTTCTTTATTTGATGATGGAGCAACTTGAGTTATGTCTTCGATCAAACGCCGTCATTTCCTCCAATTCGCTGGCTCCACTCTGGCAGCCCTCGGTCTCAGTCAGGCAGACTTTTTCCGACAGGCAGACAACTACGGGCGCGTCCTCGCCCAGGGCACTCGCCGTAAGTTGGCGCTGTTAATTGGGATCAACGACTACTCCCCAGCGGGAATTTCGTCGCTTAACGGTTGTATCACTGATGTTGAGCTTCAGGAGCATTTGCTGAGGTATCGTTTTGGCTTTGACAAAAACGACATCAAGATTCTCACCAACCGGGAAGCCACTCGTCGTAACATCATCACCGCCTTTGAAGAGCATCTGATCAAGCAGGCAAAACCGGGTGATGTGGTCGTCTTCCATTTCTCTGGTCATGGTTCTCGCGTCAAAGACAGGAACCCGGTCACGGTTGCAGCCTGTGGCGAACCCAACACCCTGTCGCTGAACGGCACCATTGTCCCCAATGACCCCCTGCCTGCAAACCAGCAGGGTAGCGAAATCATCGTCCCCGATATTATGGGGCGCACCCTGTTTCTGCTGATGGAGCAGATTCAGACCGACAATCTGACCGTAATTCTGGATAGCTGCTTCGCTGGCGCAGGCACACGGGGTACGGTCACCGTGCGATCGGCTCCCACCCGCCTTTCCCGCAGCGGTCAATCGCTGGTTGCCAGCAGCGATGAATATCAGTATCAGGAAAAACTGCTGTCGGAACTGGGCTGGCAGATGCCCAAGTTTTTGGCAGAGAGAGCCAGGGGCATATCCAGAGGAGCCGCCCTGGGTTCTGCAAGCTGCAACCAGGAGGCGCTGGACGCGCTATTTGGCGACTTCCATGCGGGCGCATTCACCTACTTGCTGACACGCTATCTCTGGCAGCTCCCTTCTCAGCAGAGTTTCACTGCCGTTCAGACCAACCTGCGCCGCAGCACCCGAGCAGAAGCCAGCCTCAAAGGGTTTCAGCAAGACCCGATTCTGGAAGTTGAACCGGGTACGCAGAATGCTCAAAAACCTTTCTACTTCATCGATCAACTGACAACCCCTCTGGCAGATGCCGTGATCACGAACGTCTCTGGTGACCAGGTTGAGTTCTGGCTGGGTGGCATGGCGACACAAACTCTGGCTTCTCCCAATACGGTCTTCAGCCTGCTGGACAAATCAGGGCGATCGCTCCTCGACGGTTCGGGCAATCCCATCACCCTGCAACAAACCAGCCGCGCCGGAAGCTCTCTCATTGGACGAGGCAAGCTGCTCTCTGGACAAATCACCGCCATTCAGCCGGGAATGCTCTTGCAGGAACAGGTAGTTGGGATGCTGGCCAACCCCGAACTGGTAGTTGGGCTAGATCCGTCCCTGGGCAACGACACCGAAGCCGCAAGAGCCGCCCTGTCAACCATTCTGCGAACGGGGAGCGGTGCTCAGGCGGTCAGCCGGATCAAAGTTCAACCGCTGAACCAACGGGCGGGTGTGGACTGCATTCTGGGACGAATGACCGAAGTAATTCGGCAACAGCTTACAGGAGAAAACATTCCGCCCGTAGGAGTGGTCGCCCTGTTTACCCCTACCCTCGCCTTCATTCCCCGCAGTGACGGCAGCATTGGAGAGGAGATCGGAGCAGCCGTAAACCGCCTGCAACCCCGCTTTCGATCGCTCCTGGCAGGAAAGGTATTACGGGCGATCGCCTCTACATCCTCGGATCTTAAAATCACCGGAGAAATTTTTTCAGAGAGTGGACCGGGACCCCGCATTCAAATCAGCAGTCGCGGCATCCAGCAAACTGGCTCCTTCATGCCCACAACGACCAGTTCCCAGTCCTTCAATGCAGGGCAAGCAATTCAAATCAGAATTGACAACCGGGATGAGAAACGCCTTTACTTGAGCTGTCTGGCGATTAACTCGCAAGGCGAGATCATTACCCTCCATCCCGCCAACTGGGATTCTCCCGACGACGCTTCCCTGCTTGAAAAGGGTAAGAGCCTTGTCGTTCCGGGAGCAGATGCCGAGATCGAACTGAAGCTTAGCGGCTCTGGAATTATTGAGATTATTACTCTGGTCAGCACAGACCCTCTGCGGGGCGCTCTCAGGGTGATGCAGAACATCGCCAGAGGGCAGGGGCGCAGTCGCGGAACTGTTGCCGCTAGCGATGGCGACCCGCTAAACCTGATTGACGATTTGCTGGGCGATCTGGATAACAATACCCGTGGTGATATCGTCCCAACTCCCCTATCCCGTGGGGGTGAGCGATCGCGCAGTAGCCGCACTCTAGCAGCATTTTCAACGTTAATTGAGGTCAAAGAGTAAACCATTTTGAGCAAGCGTTTACTTTCGTTCAAAGCCTCATTCTCAAGGGAATTACTGATGTCGTGGTATCGCCCATTTAAGCCAAAAACAATCCTGTTGTGTCTTCTGTTTTTATCTGCTGTAATTTCTGCTCCAGTCATTCACACGTCAGCGCAGGCGTTTCAAGCTTCCTTCCAGATTGCCCAAACGCCTGCTAACGATTCCAATGCTGAAGCCGAACGGTTGCTGCAATCGGGACAGCAACTGGCATATCGGGGACGGTTGAAGGAGGCGATCGCCACCCTGCAACAGGCGCTGGCAAGCTATCGCCAGCGCAATACTCCTGAGAATCGTCGAGGCGAGGCGACGACCCTGACGGCTCTGGCTGAAATCTACATGGAGCTAGACCGGGATCAAGAAGCACAGGAGACTGGAAAACAGGCACTCGCAATTCTTGAATCCTTCCAGGAGCTGACTGGAGAAGCGCGGAGAGTCTCTGGGTTGTTGCAGAACAATGCTGGTAACGCTGAACGGGCGATCGCCGAATTACAGCAGGCCATCAGCATTTTTCGGGGGCGTGGAGATGCTTTCTCTGAGGCAATCACGCTGGTGAGTCTTGCCTCAATCTATGTTGAGCGCAATGACTGGCAGAAGGCACAGGAACCTTTGCAGCGATCGCTCCCTCTGTTAGAACAGCCTGTAAAGTCAGAACAGACGCTGAGAAGAGATTACTATCGCGGCGCTGGTCTGGTGCTTTCTGGAACTGTATTACTGGGATCAGGGCAGACCGATCGCGCACTGCCTCCACTACAACAAGCATTAGCGCTCAGTCGCTCCGCTGGGATTCGTCCTGTAGAAAGTCTGGCATTGATGGTGCTGGGTTTAGCGTATGAAGGGCAAAGGCAGTGGTCGCAGGCGCTCAGTCACTATGAACCCGGATTAGCGCTTGTTCGGGAGTTGGGTATTCCAAACCTCCAGGAAGGTTTATCCACACGAGTTACAACAGTCCTGGAACAGATGGCATCAACTGCGCTGCAACAGGGAAACCATACCGCAGCCATCGAGTATTACCAGCGGGCGCAAGCACTTGTCAGGGAGAAGGGCGATCGCTCCAGACAAGCCTATTTCCTCATGAAAATTGCTCAAGCGTATTCTTCCCAGGGGTTAGCGTTGTTAAATCGGAAGGAGCTTCAGACTGCACTCACTGTATTTCAACAGGGTTTGCAGCCTGCACAGGAGGCGCTGGCGATCGCGCAAAGTATTCAAGACATTTCATCGACAGACCAAATACACCTCACCGTTGGGTATTTGTATCGGTGGATCGGGCAAACTCATCACTCAATTGGTCAAGCACATCTCTTTGATGAGAAGTTTTCGGAGGCGATGCAGTCTTTACAAACAGCAATTTCGTTTTTTGAAACAGCACTGCACTCCCTTCAGCAAATCCGTGATCCGTCTGAAAATTCTGAGATTGTCAAGGATAAACGTAACACTACTGATTTTACCTGGCTTGCGATCGGAGGAGCACAGATAAATATTGGGCAAGCCTACTACTGGTTGGGGCAGAAAGATTTGTCATCCAGGCAACCCGAACCGGCGATCGCAAAATTCAGGTCAGGAATTGCTTCGCACAGGTTGGCAATCCAATCAACGGAAAATATGAGTAGTTTGGTTTCCAATCCTGAAATGGAGGATATCAAGGTAAGAAATATTGATACTGCCTATTGGGGAATTATCACTACCTATGACGGTCTTGCTCATGCTCAGGATACAGCAGGGCAAAGCTCAAAAGCAATTGAATCTGCTGAAATAGCATTACAAGTCTTGCGTAGTCATTTATTCACTGTTGCTGAAGCCAAATCCTCCATGCTTACGCAAGAGATAACAATCTTACTAAATTTACGTCTTTACAATATTCATCTGGGTGAACAGTACGCGGAAAAGAAAGATACTCGATCAGCACTTCAAAGCTTTCAACGGGCAGTGG
>JBIKWV010000618.1:0-3953 GCA_044356135.1 Elainellaceae cyanobacterium | reverse complement strand
AGGCGCGGCGAATCCGTGCCTCTCTCAAAAAAATTACAGGTTAATTTGTTCACGATTCTTAGAAAAGGCTTGCCTAAGGCATTGTAAAAAAACAATTTCACGCTTTGTCCGATCCGACCCCACCCCAGCCCTCCCCTTGGTAAGGGGAGGGCTGGGGTGGGGGCTTCCCTTGCCAAGGGGGGATTGAGGGGGGTGAAGTTATTCATTTACAAGCCCTAAGCTGCGCTCACCCATCTGCGTTCATCTGCGTTCAGGGTTCGACTCATCGCTCACCCCAAAGTCTGCGTTCAGGGTTCGACTCATCGCGGTTTGGCTGATCTCACCGTCGAAGCCTCACCCCAAAGTCTGCGTTCATCAGCGTTACCATTTTTCCCTACGGTATGATTGAAGCAACGAGAGACTGACAGGCTATGGTCACGCTTCAACTCCGCCAAATCCGAGTTCCCCCTGGTCAGCGCATCGAGCTGGAGGGAGTGAGTTGGAGAGAATTTGAAGCCATTTTGGCAGAGCTGGGCGAGTCCAGAAATACGCGCATTGCCTATAGTCAGGGAGTTTTAGAAATTGTGGCACCCTTGCCAGAACATGAGCAGGCAAAAGGAGTTCTTGCGGATTTGCTCAAGGCATTGCTGGATGAAATGAATATGGACTGGGAATCGCTCGGTTCGACCACCTTCAAGCGGGAGGAGATGCAGGCCGGAATTGAACCCGATGACTGTTTTTATATTCAGAATCATTCCCTGATGATTGGCAGAGACCGGATTGATCTCACCGTTGACCCGCCCCCCGACCTTGCGATTGAAGTCGATGTCACCTCGAAAACTCAGCTCAGCGCTTACGAAGCACTTCGGGTACCTGAGATCTGGCGATGGCAAAAGCGCAAGTTGCAGATCAGCCTCCTGCAAGATGGCAAGTATGTGGAGTCAGACCACAGCCCAACGTTTCCGAATTTTCCCGTCAGTGAAGGGATTGCCCAGTTCTACGAAATGAGCCGTACTGTGGGCACCCGTCCTGCCCTGAAGGCGTTTCGGCAGTGGATTAAGGAACGAATTTAATTGTCCGATGCATATTCTATTTGTCGAAGATGAAATCAAAATTGCCAGCTTTGTTCAATCAGGGCTGAAAGAACAGGGCTTTGTGGTCGATTACTGCGACAACGGCAATGAGGGTTACGAGCGGGCGATCGCCAACGAATATGACGCCATTATTCTGGACATTATGGTACCGGGGAAAGATGGTCTGGCAATTTTGAAAGGGCTGCGGCGATCGCAAAAAAATACCCCCGTCATCCTGCTCACCGCCCGCAACGAACTGGACGATCGTCTGGAGGGGCTGAACCTGGGAGCTGACGACTACATTGCCAAACCCTTTTTTGTAGAAGAACTGGTGGCGCGACTCCATGCGGTGGTGCGCCGCAGTGTGGGCGATCGCCAGAATCTCCTCTCCGTTGGACCTGTCAAACTGGATCGGATTACCCGCGAAGTCACTTGCAATCAGCAGGCGGTTGAACTGACCACTCGCGAGTTTAATTTGCTGGAATATCTGATGCGATCGCCCGGTCGCGTTCTGACCCGTACTCAAATCCTGGAGCATGTCTGGGGCTACGATTTTAACCCCAACACCAACGTTGTAGATGTATGTGTTCAGCGGCTGCGCAAGAAAATTGATCGACTGGACGAACACAGTTGGATTGAGAGCGTGCGGGGCGTAGGGTACCGATTTCGCAAACCGGATGCGCTATGAAACTGCGATCGTTTCGCCTCCGGATTGCCCTCCTGTCCGCTGTGCTGGCCGGGACGGCTCTGATTGGATTTGGTGCGATCGCGTGGCATCTGATCTACGTCGCCAAACTGAATCGACTGGATGCCAGACTAGAAAATCAAATGGCGCGGGTCGCTCGTCCTCGCTCCCTGGAGGGATGGCAAGAATTTGCGGTCACCCTGCCACGGGCACTGGGAATGGACGCCGATACGCCCACTGCGTTACTGGTGCTAGGGGCGGATGGCGATCAGTTACAAGCCGGAGATTGGCCAGTCGATTTCGATATAAAACCGCTGTTTCCACCCCGCCCCAATGTTCCAGTTGCTCCATCATCTCCATCTGAGCCGCGTCCCGATGGCTCACCCTCCGATTTCTTTCGGTTTCGTCGCGAGCGATCGCCCAACCAGCGACTCCTCTTCCCCCGACCTGCGGTTCGCTTGCTTACCCTGAATACCCCAACAGGGGGCTGGCGCATCAGTCTGGCCAGTTTCCCGAACAGTTCTGTGGCGATCGCGGTCAGCCTGCAAGCGATCGACCAGGAAATGGCCGCTATTCAAAATATTTTTCTGGTCGCAATTCCGGGCACGCTTCTGCTGGTGGCCGGAGGTGCATGGCTGCTGGCGGGGAGTGCCCTGCACCCGATTCGTGAATTGACGTCAGCCATGCAGCGGGTGACGGTGACGGGACTGGATCAGCGGTTAGAAATCAATACTGATCTAGAATTTGTTGAACTGATTCAGGTATTCAATCAGATGCTGGAGCGCCTGGAGCGCAGTTTCAAACAGGCTTCCCGGTTCAGTGCCGATGCTGCCCACGAGTTGAAAACGCCGCTGGCAATTTTGCAGGGAGAACTGGAGCAGGCGTTGCAGCAGGCAGACCCCGGCTCAGAGGCACAGCAGCAGTTGAGTGAATTGCTGGATGAGGTGCGGCGATTAAGCGGAATTGTGCGCAAGTTACTGCTGCTGTCGCTGGCGGATGCGGGGCAGATAAGTTTTCAAAAGCAGAACGTGAATCTCTCTGAGATGCTGGTGGAGATGCTGGAAGATATGGAATTGCTGGCTCCTGATCTAACGGTAAAAACAGAGATTATACCGAATTTGCAGGTGTGGGGCGATCACGATCTGATCATGCAAATTCTACAGAATCTGCTGAGTAATGCCATCAAGTATAATCTTCCAGACGGATGGATTGACATTCAGGCGCAGCAGCAGGGTTCAACTGTGCAGGTGAAGATTTCTAATGCTTCGCGGGATATTTCTGAAGGAGCGCGCGATCGCCTTTTTGACCGATTCTATCGCGGTGACCCTGCTCGCAATCGCAAGGTCGAAGGGGTTGGACTGGGACTGAGCCTTTCTCGCGAAATTGCCCGTGCTCATCAGGGTGACTTGACCCTGGATGTTGTCGCTCCCGGACAGACGACCTTTGTCCTGATTCTTCCCACAAGAATTCGCTAAAGCAATTCTTGAATGGCTTGTATCTGTTCAAAGGAAAGCCCTGTCATTGCCGCTATTTGGGCCACTTCCACCCTCGATTGCAGCAAATTCTGCACAATCTGACGCACTTGAGCTTCTGCTTGCTCAGCGCGTTCACGGGCTTCCTCCGCTCGCTGCCGCTCTTCC
Organism: Elainellaceae cyanobacterium; assembly: GCA_044356135.1. Classification (GTDB taxonomy): domain Bacteria; phylum Cyanobacteriota; class Cyanobacteriia; order Elainellales; family Elainellaceae; genus CAZVXA01. The sequence goes on along the minus strand of JBIKWV010000618.1, from coordinate 576 downwards.
TCCGCTCGCTGCCGCTCTTCCTCCGCTCGCTGCCGCTCTTGCTGCATCTGCTGGTCTAGCTCAACGGGGGTTAGAAACTTCTGCCCGTCGGGTCGGTAGATTTCCAGGTCTCCATTCACTTTTGTGAATCGGATTCCCAGTCGCGGACTGACCCATCCTTCGGGACTGGCGATGGGAACGAAACGGCCTTTCTGCCGTGTCCAACCAAAAAACTTCAGACGATCGGGATCGTAAACGTAATATTCCTCCACCTCATAGCGCTCATAGAACTCTCGTTTTCCATCCATCTCACGGGTTGTGTTGCCGGGTGAGAGGATTTCAAAGACGACCTGGGGCGGCAGGTTATCCTCTTTCCATTGCTGATAGGAGCCGCGATCGCCTTTGGGCCTGCCAAAAACCACCATTGCATCAGGAGCCTGACGGGTCTTGTTATCTCCCTCAACGGGATACCACAACAGGTCTCCCGCCACAAACACGTCTGCTCGGTTGGCATACCAAATTTCTAGATTCTCCTTGATCGTGACAATCCAGCGAAACTGTTTGGTATTGTCGGCCATTGGTTTCCCGTCACTTTCT
>JBIKWV010000617.1:0-3965 GCA_044356135.1 Elainellaceae cyanobacterium | reverse complement strand
TGCTTAGGCTTGGTACGCTTACTACCTTTATTTCCAGCCTCATAGGTCTTGATGATGAAGCTCTGCCAAAACTCTGAGATCCGGTGGGTGCCCCGGTCAGCTCGACCTGAAGAGATCAGTGCTGTACTGCCCTCTAACTGCCATCGCCGCACCAGTCTCTGTACGGTGCGGACAGAGCAACTCAATTTACCTGCTGCATCGCGTAGCTTCTCACCGTAAGTGACGCGATCGCAGGGTTCAAGCAGACTGTGAATGATCTCAAGTTTGCGTTGTGCTGCCTCGTCTAACTCGACAGCGATCGTGTTTGCTTCGCGGACTGCTGTTGCGGTTGAACTTGAAGACAACACAGTACTGTCATCGAAACTTACCTCACCATTGCTAGAAGGAAGGCTATCCTGCATTGCCTGGACTCCAGAACTTTCCAAACAATTGAATGAATCAAGCGACCTCATGAGAACACACCAAGCATTCCCGAAAAATAGTATTTATGTATTATTGCATGATTTTCCGCTTTGCGACAAATTAGTGTCACATTCTCTCCTGATTGAGCTTTCCTCAATCAGGAAAACGTTTGACGGCTTTAGGTGAGCGCCTGGTTTTTCACCCAAATAGTCGAACTGTAAAACTCGCCTACTTGCTCTAATTCAAATTCGCCCAGCAGTAAACCAAGCCACAAGTCAATGAAAGGTATTCCCAGAGCCTGGTGAAGCGCCTTGAGAGAAACAGTTGGCTCATCCGTATGATTTTGCATCCATGCGGCGATCGCTTCTACCCACTCTGAAACAGACTCCTCATGCGACATTCTCCATATTGAGGCTGGGTTGTCCTGAAAGCTGGACGGCTCTACCTCTAATTGTTCTTCTAGCTGAGTGAGCATCTCCAGAACAGCGGTTTTGTCCGTGGTGATCACAACTGCCTCTGATTCTGCTGAGTCGGGGGCTTTTGCTACTCTCCGCTTTCGCGGTGGTTCTGGCTCAAGCAACTCATGCAAATCCAGCTCCATTGATTGGCGCACAATATCTGAGAAGAAGGTGCCTTCTACAACCGGATCTCGATTTCCCGATTCCCATTCTGCAATCAATATGTCTGCTCGAATGGCATACAGCTCGGCAACTTGAAGAAAGAGATGCCCCGCCAGTTGCAGCCTCTGCTCCTCTGCCCCCTCAGCAAGCACCTGGTCAAAATAGATGAGTAACGCCTTCAAATCTGCTAGCTCTGGTATCTGCCTCGCCAATTCTAGTTGCGACCGGAGCGATCGCTCTGAGGGCAACATCATCCTTCGACTCCACTCAGTACCCCCAGCTCCAAATACCCTGGATGGTAACAGCAGGGACGTACCGGACACTGGGATACGGAATGCTGTTGCTCTCGTGCAAACCGTTCAAAGCCACTTCGTCTACCATCCCCATATTGCTGGTACAGTGCCTCTAACAATTGACGCGCATACTCCTTCACCAGCCGAGGTGGCAGTCCAAAAGTATGCTGAGGTCTTGTCATAGCAACTGGCTTGCTTCCTATCCACAGCTCCGCACAAAGCGCATGAATCACAATGTCATCCTTGGGGTGCCGGGGTCTCTCGACATAGGTGTGCAGAACCACGTAGGGAACCTCTGGAAGGGGCACGAGAACATCCTCCACTTGAGGCTGCCGTCGCACTCGGTTGCTCCGCCCTTTGCGGTAATAGGATCGTCGGCTATGACAGACTTCCTCCTGCCAGCACCCATCTCCGCCAAGTGCCGGGTCATGAAGTTTTCGGGCTGATGTAGCCGTTAACAGACTACACGCCCAACACTTTTCATTTGTGGGTCGTCCCATTGCTTACTGCCGCTGACTTGGCCCTATTATCGCTGAAACGCCTCTGGAGGTAGGGCTATAGCCGTTATATTCATAGAATACTCTGGTAGAGATAAGTGAAGTTATCTCTATCTAAAATTCGCGCAACTCCGGCGATCGCCATGTCTTTATCCCCGTCCGACCCTGTTCTGCCTATCGTGATTGTGCCGCTGGATAGCGGTAAGGAACCAGAACCCCGACGAGAAGAACTGCCAGACATGAGCCATTGGCAGATTGAGGAGTTTCTTCGACAGACGGGGAAGTCGGACAATACCCAGCGGGTCTATCGGGGGCAGTTGATTCGCTTTGCCGCCTGGTGCGACAAATCTTGGTTAGAGGTGACGCCGAGTGATATTGGCAAGTATCGGCGAGAACTGAAGCTTAAGGGACTGAAGCCCACGTCCATTAATCATGCGCTGAATACCTTGCGCTCCTTTTACCAGTGGCTCCGGCGCAGCAACGGCTACCCGATGAATCAGCCGCTGCCGACAGACGCAATTGACCTGGAACGTCAGCCGGAACCCCAGGCAGACCATATTGAGGCGGAAGATTTGAGCCAACTGTGGGCGACGCTGGAACTGGAGGAGAAGACACGGGTGCGCGATGCCTCCGGCACACGGGTACGTGACCGCGCCATTATTGCGGTGCTGAGTCATGGGCTGCGGGCTTCTGAAGCGTCTGCCCTGAATGTGGAGCACTGGAACGGCAAGATTCTCAAGGTGCATCGCTCCAAGGGGCAAAATGTATCGGAGGTGCCGCTGAGCCGGGAAGCGCGATCTTATCTGGAAGCTTACCTGGAGTGGCGGCGGCAGCAGGGCGGGATGTTTGAACCGTTGCCGGAGAGTCCCATGTTTTTGGCGCAGGACCCGAAGAGTGCGGGGCAGCGGTTGGGCTACAAAGGGCTGCATCGGATGGTGAAGAAGTTGGGGGCGATCTCAGGGGTGGAGGATATCAAGCCTCATCGATTCCGGCATACGTTTGGGACGGAGGTGACACGGCGAGGAGTGGACCCGCTGTTTGGCAAGGAGTTGATGGGGATTAAGAGCGATCGGGTGTTTAAGCGCTACACCAAGGGGGTGTTTAAGCAGGCTGCTGCTGAGGCTTACTTGAGGGCGATCGGGGAGGACAACGATGAATAAGCTTGCGAAGCGCATCTTTAAGCTACAGGGATTGGAAAAGCCTCAGCATAAAGTTGCTTAAGTGTTTCCAAAGGGTTGGGAAACTTCGCTTCTGCGATGGGAAGCAACTTTCACTTGCCGGGATAGTTTTCCCAATCAAAGGTATACACGGGTTGGAAATTTGCTTAATCTTTCTGTAAAGCCTTCTGTAAAACCTGATGTGCTTTTCGAGCTAGAGAATGATACGGAAAAATAGTTAGAAAATCTTCTAAATCTTTCATTGCTTCTTGAATACGAGCCGCAGGTGCGTTTCGATGGAGTGCATCTCGATAAAAATGTTTAGCGGATTCATCTTTCCTCGCTGCCAAGCAATACAGGGCTAGGTTAAATATGTTCCGGTGGTTATCGGGGCTTTTCTCATAGTCAGCTTGAGCCATACAAATTGCTTGAGCCACGTCGGTTTTGGCAGGTTCGTCCTGCTCTAACACTCGATGGATAAGGGCGCGAACGTATAGATTCCAATCATTCTCCGAGTCCAGCTCAACGGCAAGATTAAGGTCAACTAAAGCCCTCTGATAATTCCTGATCAATAAAAAGATTTGACCACGCTTACGAATTGCCCAGGCATATTTGGTGTTGAGTTCGATTGCTTGATTGAAATCCTGCAAAGCCTTGTCGTAGCGTTCCATTAATCGATAGATCTCTCCTCGGCGGGCAAATGCTAAGTCGGATTTGGGATTGAACTCAATCGCTCGATTAATTGTTGATAATGCCTTGTCAAACTGTTGATTCCGTTCATAAGTTAAGGCTTCAAATAGCAGACCTTCTGCTTGTAGAATAGAGGTAAATAGTTCTGGGTTCTGCTGTAGTACTTCTGATAACTCTAGAATTTTATTGAACAAAGTTTTAACTTCATTGCTTCCTAACTGCATCATTAAGGCTACTTGTTGCATTCCTTTCTGTAGCTTCTCAGGCTCCATTTTCTGTAGGTCCTGAAACATATTCATTAACCCA
>JBIKWV010000616.1:0-3975 GCA_044356135.1 Elainellaceae cyanobacterium | reverse complement strand
CTCGCAAAAACTTCTGGAGTGGTGGGTTGGGCGCAGCGACCACCGGGGACTTTGCCTTGTTGCGATAAAACTGTCATCATCAGAATCGTACCCGATGAATCGACAAACAGCGGTTTTATGACCGAATGACCGATGATCAATCTCCTAATTACAATCACCTTAATTGTCTGCTGCTGGTTCGGCTTTGCTGCTCCCCTCGCCGCCCAGACCGCAGTCGATGCCCCAAGCGACATTGAAATTCTGATCAACCTGCGGGAGAAAGCGTTTCGCGCCACCAATGAGGGCAACTTTGAGCGAGCCGAGCTACTCTGGACAGAACTGCTGAAGCAAATTCCCAATGAGCCTGCCGTCTACAGCAACCGGGGTAACGCCAGAGTCAGCCAGAATAAGCTGGAGGAAGCGATCGCCGACTACAACAAAGCGATCGAGCTGGCTCCCGATGCCCCCGACCCCTATCTGAATCGGGGCACCGCCTGGGAGGGATTGAAGCAGTGGGAGAAGGCGATCGCTGATTACAACAAAGTGTTGGAACTCGACCCAAAGGATCCCGCCGCTTACAACAATCGGGGCAACGCTGAGGCAGGCATGGGGGAATGGCAGAAGGCAGTTGAGGACTACAAACAAGCCGCCGATATGGTGCCCGACTATGCGTTCGCTCGGTCGAACTATGCGATCGCCCTCTACCAGACGGGTGACGTAAAGGAGTCCACCCGCCAACTGAAGAATCTCGCCCGCAAGTATCCCCAATTTGCCGATGCCCGTGCGGCCCTGACGGCGATTTACTGGGCAGAGGGCAAGCAGGGTGAGGCTGAGAGTAACTGGTATGCGGCGGTGGGGCTTGATTCTCGCTATCGAGATATTGATTGGGTGAGAAACGTGCGCCGATGGAGTCCGGCTCTGGTGGATGCCCTGGATAAGTTTTTGACGTTAAGTAGGTAGGCAAGCGCGATTAAGCTTGCAACCCCAAAAGCTGTTCCGCCCGCGCAGCGGGCGGAACAGCTTTTGGGGTTGCAACTTTTTCCACGCCCACTTACTTCGGTAGGCGCGATTGAGTCAAAAGTCCAGTTGAGAGCAAGGTCGCCTAATTCTCAATTAGGGAGCTGCTGTTTAATAAAATCCCAGTTTTAGCGTGGCGCGGCGAAGCCGCGCCACGCTAAAACTGGGATTTTATTTTATGGCAAGCCCCTTAATTCACTGGGTTCACCGGGGTAGAAATTGCTGTCCAGGATTTCACTCAGGCTGTAGGGACACTCTGGTGGGAAAGTCCGGCTGGGTAGATTTGTTTCACCCGCAGCGAGTTCGATTGCCCTGGCATATCCCCTCTGAAGTGCTTCCTGGAGATAAGGCTTCAGACTGGGGTTGTCCTCGATTAATTCACCGATATCGAGACGCTGAACTCTTAAGGTTGCCAGCCAACTGCGGCTTCGCCTCTGAGGTTGGTAATGCCATTTCAGCAAATGCCCGATTAGTAAACTCAAAAGATTGCGAAGTTCCTGCTGCTGCTGCTTCCCCAAGGATTCAATTTCCTCGATCAGATTCGGTAGATCAACCTGACTCCACTTTTGATTGCGGAGCAAGGCAGCCTGTTCCTGCGTCCAGGCATAGAAGTCCCTGTCGTAGAGATTGTGGGTGGACGTTACGCCTACCGCTCCGCCCTGGTATGCTTCAGGTTCATCCATTTGCTTGGTTCAGTCAAACATACCCCGATTGTAGTTCTCCGCTGAACTCATTACCGGAATAGCAGGTAGCGGAGACCCACCACCAGCAGGAAGATTCCGTAGAGCTTTTTCATCATTTCACTGGTGATAAATGGTTGATTGGCCAGCATCGCGCCGAATAGATTCCCCACCAGAAGGCCGATTGCAATAAAGATAGCGTCACGGATGCTGAGATTCCCATTCTTGTAGTAAACCGCTGCTCCCAGAATGCCGATGGGGAGAATTTGTGCAGCAAGGGACGTACCCGTTGCAAACTTCTGATCCATTCCCATGAGCAGCACCATCGCGGGAATCATAATCGCTCCACCACCGATACCAAACATGCCTCCGGCAATTCCTGCCGCCAGACCAATCAACAAGAGCTGTACAACAACACTTGACATGCGACCCTACACCACAATGAAGAAACTTTACAGTCAACTTTATCGGAAACTGCCAATTGAAACGGTTCACCGACCTAACTTGCTGGAGTTTTGACTATTTTTCCTACCATGCCGCGAGACGCTCTCGTAGAGAGCGTCTCGCGGCATATTTGGTTTTAGTGCTGCTTTTTCTTGAAACGCTGACGTTGTCAGCGTTTCAAGAAAAAGCAGCGCTATTTAGTCAAAAGTCTAATCACTGTAGTGTCTATCCGAAACCCAAATTTTGGCAGGCACGACGCTACAGCGTCGTGCCTGCCAAAATTTGGGTAATTAGCTTGTTTCGACAGTTTCAGATTGCACCAGCACGCACTCACAAATTTCTCGCACTGAGTTGATCCAGAAGATGCGGGAGCAGCGGTGCAGATCTTCCCGGTGAACGACCTTTTCCTTGAGTTTCCCCTGCATTAGCAGCCAGGTACGGAATGTTCCCGCCAGCAGACCGCACTCAACGGGTGGGGTATACCACTCCCCCTGCCATTCCACCACCAGATTGGCGTTGCAGAACTCCGTCAGCTCACCGCGCTCATTCCACAGCAGCACGTCGTCAGCGTGAGGAAACTGCTGGCGTGTCCGGTCGTACACAGTGCGGTAAGTGGTTTTGTGATATATAAAAATGTTTGAGGAATCAACGGGATGGGATGCAAGGCTGACGGTGAGATAGGGGCGGTTTACTGATTGATCACCAGAGAATTGATCACCAGAGGATTGATGTTCTTCAATCACCACTGCTTCTATCTGGATTTCCCCCCGCTTAGAGACGAGCAGCCGCACCTTGTGGGGAAACGGGGGAAGGGTTTGGGCGATCGCCCCCAGCGTTTCCCTCACCGCCTCCAGATCCACCTGAAACGCAAAATACTCCGCCGAATTCTGCAATCGCTGACAGTGCAGATCCAGCAGGAAATAGCCGTCATTGGGTGTCCATCGCAGCGACTCCAGCAGTGAAAAGGCAGGTTGCTTTCGCGTCAAAATTTCTGCTTTGGTGCAGCACTCCTGATATTCATCCGCCGCCACCGAGTCCCAGACAATGCCTGCACCGACGCCGTATTCTGCCTGCTGGACGGTTTTGTCGATGAGGACGGTGCGAATGGCAACGTTGAACTGGGCGGTCTGGTCGGGAGCCAGGTAACCTATCGTTCCGGTATAGATGCGACGGGGAGCCTGTTCCAGCTCTGAGATAATCTTCATCGTGCTGCACTTGGGAGCGCCCGTGATCGACGCACAGGGGAAGAGCGATCGCATCACCGCCACAAAATCTGCCCGGGTCGTCGCCTGCACCACCGAAGTCATCTGCCACAGCGTCGGGTACTGCTCCAGATCAAACAGTTGCGGCACCTGAACGCTGCCAATGTCCGCAATCCGCCCCAGGTCGTTGCGAATCATGTCCACAATCATCAAATTCTCGGCGCGGTTCTTCTCAGACTGACGGAGCGCCTGGGCAAGCTGGCGATCGCTCACAAACGTCTGCCCCCGTCGGGTGGTTCCTTTCATGGGCCGACAGGTGAGGCGATTGCCTGATTGCTGAAAGAAGAGTTCTGGCGAGGCACAGCAGATAGCCCAGTCCTCCAGTTCCAGAAAGGCTCCGTATAACCCCTCCTGGGCCTGCACCAGTTGCAGAAAGTATGACCAGGGAGATGGGGTGAAGGGCGATCGCAGACGAAACGAGTAGTTGACCTGGTAAGTTTCCCCCGCTGCAATGTGCTGTTTGATCTGGTGAATGTCCTGATCAAACTGCTCCGCAGAGACAGAGGGCGACCACTCCAGCAATGGGTTGACTTGAGTGCGCTTACCATCTGGCAGTACAACCTCCTGCGGTGAGGAATAAATACCAAACCAGG
>JBIKWV010000024.1:0-13730 GCA_044356135.1 Elainellaceae cyanobacterium | reverse complement strand
GACTAAATTGCGCCAATTTTTTCTGAAATGCTGATGCAGTCAGCGTTTCAGAAAAAATTGGCGCAAAAATCAAATATGCTGTGAAAGGCTCTCGTAGAGAGCCTTTCACAGCATTGTAGAGAAAATAGTCAAAACCTCGGGCCAGCAACATTCGCCTGGAAAAAACAAAGCCCCAACAGTCCCAATGCCGTCAGCCCCAGTAACAGGGGCGTCAACCAATTTCCCCAGCGAATGTACGGGTTTTGGCTGGTACGGCGGTAGATCGTGTGGGCGTGGGTCTCAAACGTCCGGAAGCCAGAGATCCATTGCGTTCTACCGTGGGGGTCTACGACGCCAGAGAATCCAGTATTGGTCGCACGTACCGCCCACCGATTGGTTTCGATCGCCCGCATCGTATCCTGGGCGTGGTGCTGCGCCATCATCGCGGCTTTGTATGGATCATTATTCGACGCAGTGAGAATAAATTGTCCGCCCTGGGCTGCCTGATTCTGGAAGACCTGGGGAAAGGCCGACTCATAGCAGATTGCGGCGATCGCCCGACCAAATGGCGTCTCGAAAACCTGGTCTGGCCGACCGGGTAGCATCGAATCTCCCAGCGGCGAAAGACGGTTCATCAAATGCCCCAACACCGACTCAAAGGGGATGTATTCTCCCAACGGTACCAGCTTGATTTTTTCAAACCCACTGTAGATCTGTCCCGTGCCTGTGATCGTAAACAGGTTCTGGGTCATCCGCCCCTGCCGTCGTCCCACTGTCCCCACCCAGGCGGTTACCCCCTGCCGTAGGATGGCCTGATAGAGAATATTTTGGGACTGACGGGGGGTGTCAACCCAGAGCCAGGGGAGTGCGCCTTCTGGCGTCAGTACGGCATCGACACCCTGAGCAGCAAGCGTTTCATAGCCACTGGTGTAATTTTTCAGAGAAAGTTGAATGCCCTCCTCAAAGAGTTTGATGCGGGTGGGGACGTTACCCTGGACAATGCCAACTTTGAGGGCGCGATCGGGGGTGTCCTGTAACGGTTGCAGGTAGAGGTAGAGGCCCAGGAGGTGGGAGAGGAGGAGGAGGGAGAGGGCGGTTGGGAGGAGTGGGAGAGTGGATAGATGAGTGGATGGGCGTTGCGGTGAGCGATGAGCCGAACCGTGGATGGGTGGATGGGTGGATGGGTGGATTGGTGGATGGGCTTCGACGTGAGCGCTCAGCCGAACGGTGGATGAGTGGGTGAGTGGATGGGTGTCAGTCGCACCGTGGAGGGGGGAGCGGGAGCGGTGGATGAGGATTTCGGCGAGGCAGGCGTTGAAGGCGACCAGAATAGCGGTGACCGTGAGGGGGCCGGAGAGTTGACCCAGGTGGAGGATGGGTAAGTTGTAAGGACTCTGGGTGTAGGAGATAGAGGTCCAGTAGAGTGCGCCTTCGCTCCAGAGCTGCTCCACGGCGCACCAGATGGCGGTGCCTGAAAGGATGCGAAACCAGGTGGGGGACTGTTGGACGGGGGAGATCTGAGAGGGGTTGCCATGTGCGCGTATGGCCAGTTGGTTGAGCGATCGCACCCCCAAATACCAGCTCATCACCAGCAGTGCTCCCCACAGGGTAATGAAGCCCCAGGCAAACAGGGTAATTGCGACACTGCCCAGCCAGGGAATGCCCATCCAGGTGAGCGGGTGCAGGTCGGTAATCCATGACAGCGCCAGACCGTGATAGCCGACGCCCCAGGCCAGACAGAGCATCAGCCCCCGTCGCAAGGATAGGGATGGATTGCGAAAGAGGAGAAACCAGAGGGGGGCAATTGCGACCCAGGCCAGAGGCCAGAGATGGGCGGGGGCGGGCGTCAACCCCATGCAGATTCCCCCCAGGAAGGCGATCGTCACTGCTCCCGCACGGGTTTGGAAGAACCGGGGTGAGGCCAGTTTTGCAGCAAAGGAGGAACTGGTTTTCAGCATTACAGGGGCGATCGCACGGAGTTATAAACTCTCCTCAGAGTATCACTTCAGATTCAGCGGTCGTCGCTGGCTCCTCAGAAACCCGTATTTGGATTGTAAATCGAGTTTCATTATTGGTACTCTCCACCCAGATCTCTCCATTCATCTGCTCCACTAATTTTTTCACCAGCGCCAGTCCCAGTCCTGTGCCGCCATACTTCCAGGGGTCGTTGTTAGGGATTCTGTAGAACTTGTCGAAAATGCGCGGTTGTTCTTCTGAAGGGATTTCAATGCCCGTATTGGTGATTGTGATCTGTAAGTCATGAGAGACGGCAGCAAAGGTGGGATTTTGAACGATCTCGGCTAAGACAGAAATGGTTCCCTGGGTAGGAGTGTATTTGCAGGCATTACTCAGTAGCTCCGTAATGATGCGGTTGAGACCGAGTAGATCCAGATTCAAAACCGGGAGATCGGGGGCGAGATTGACCTGGAGAATTTGCTGATGCTGCTGGGTGCGAGTTTCGAATGGCTCGATCAGGTGTGGCAGTATCTCTTGCAAACGAATGGGGCTAATCTGACCACTGTAGGTTCCTGCCTCAGCGTATTGCAGGCTCAGCAGGTCTTCGACCAGAGCCAGTTCTCGATCGCACTCCTCCTGCAACACCTTGAAATATTGCCCCACTTTATGGGTCGGTCTGGCAGACTCAGAGCAAGCCTGCATCCAACCCTGGCCCTGATCCATCATTGTGGTCAACAGCCTGATCACCCCTTTCATGCTGGCGATCGGTGTACGCAATTCGTGGGTAATTGTGCTGAGAAAATCGTTTTTCAGTTGGTCCAGTCGCTCCAACTCTCTGACCTGTGTTTGGGCTGCCTCGTAGAGCTGTGCCTGTCGGAGGGCGATCGCACACTGATTGGCCGCCTGCTGCACCAGATTGATTTCCATCTCGCTAAAACTGGAATGCGTATCCCGAAACAGCCACAGTTCACCGACGATCCCCTGCTGCATGACCTGGTCATTGAAGATAGGGCAGATTAATACTGCAAATTGAGCTTGAATGACCTGGGGTTGAAGCTGGCAGAATGCGAAGCACATGCGTTCGCGCACCTGCTGCTGCACTTCCGTAAAGTTTGTTGCCTGGAGCGTTTGCTCCTGTGTCCCCTGAAATTCTGGTTTGACCCATTGATACTGGATCATCGAGGTGGTCTGCTCCGGGTTATACAGCACTGCCTGACAGCACCAGAGGTTGAGGGTCAGGGCCAGTGTTTCCACCGCAGACTGAAAGATTTGCTGTTGATCCAGCGAATCTCGAACATAGTCAGAAATCGCTTTGAGTGCTAATTCAAATCCCAGCACCTGTTGCAGTTCCAGGGTGCGAGCCTTCACCCGTCGCTCCAGATCCATGTTCAGCCGTTGCACTTCGGCGACTGCCTGCTCACGCTCTTGAATTTCTGCCTGGAGCTGCTTTTGCTGGTGACAAATCAGTAGCTGGTTGTTGATCCGCGCCAGCACTTCCAATTCCTGAAACGGTTTCGTAATGTAATCCTGCCCACCCACCTCAAATGCTTTCACTTTGTCCTGAATCAGGTTCAGCACACTGGTAAAAATGACGGGGATGTGAGCGGTTCTTTCAGAAGCCTTTAGCTGTTGACACACCTCAAATCCGTTCATCTGGGGCATACTAGTGTCCAGCAGTATCAGGTCGGGAGCGTTATGACGGGCGACTTGAAGTGCCATTTTGCCATTCAAGGCTTTGATGACTGTGTATTGGTGCGACTCCAACATTTTTGTTAAAAGCCGCAGATTTTCCAGGGTGTCATCGACAACCAGAATTTTTGTCTCAGAAGCAGGTTTGATAATGGGTCTCCCCGCCGCTTGAGCGATAGTCACAGTCATCGTTAAAACCTCCTCTGAGACAGTCCTGTAGCCAGACCAGAATTTGTCCGAATTGAACATGGATGGCAGGTTTCGTGAGGTGGCTACTGAGCATGACGTACTCGAGAGGGAGCTGGTTGGCAGGTTCTGCGATCGCCCGATCATCTCCACCCACCCCTGCATTTTCTAATGCATGAATTCAATTGGCAGGGAAAGTGGCCAATTGTTTCAGGGTGAGTATGGAAAAGCTGGAGGGCGTCATCATCAGGGGTGCCACTCGGCCATAGACCGTCCCAAAACCTTTTCTAACTCTGGGTTAATGAACTCAATTCTTCCCTGGTGTCACCCAAAGCGAACATCACCGGGGGGTGATCGGTGATTGTTTGAAATATTTCGTTACTTTTTCGCGGTGCTTTCTTATACCAGGTTGTATGAAGTCGAATAGAAGGGGTCAAGCGGGCAACGCCCCTTGTGGGGACTCCGTCCCTACCCCCCTTTTACAGTGCTTTGCGCTGAGATAGAACCAAAGTTTTTGTTGAGAGCCGCGCAGAGCACGGCTCTCAACAAAAACTTTGTACCTCACGCGCTTGCAAAGCGCTGTATCGAGTGAAGGGTAAAATATCCGTCTTCCTACGCAACACTGTTGGATAGTCGTGTGGATAGTAGTGGATTGAGGGATTCCCAGTTCGTGGGGGACGCAGATTGCTCTGGGCAAAAAAATCGCTGAAGCAGTTCCTCAGCCTTGTCCTGTGGGAGCGGTTTTGCAAACACATATCCCTGGGCAGCATCGCAGCCCAGCATTTGCAAGTACTCAAGCTGCTGATGGGTTTCTACACCTTCTGCGATGGTGCCCAGTCCCAGTTCTCGTGCCAGTGTCAAAATTGTGCTGACAATGGCCAGATTTTCTTCAGCCAGTCCCAAACGGCTAATGAAGGAGCGATCGATTTTGATGTAGTTGACTGGTAACCGATGAAGGTAGCTCAAAGAGGAGTAGCCCGTTCCAAAATCATCAATACTTAACTCAATGTCCTTTTCCCGCAGTGCCTTGAGTAATGGGATGAAAGATTCTGGATTATTCATAAAAACACTTTCAGTTAACTCTAACCGCAAGCGCTTCCCCGAAACCCCCGTTCTTCTCAATACTCGGTTCACCTGTTTGAGGAAATAGGGATCTTGCAGTTGTTTGATAGAAATATTAACGCTCACCCGAAAATCAGATGGAAGTTCAAACTGAGCTTGCCATTCGGCTATCGTCTTGCAAGTAGCGTGCAAAACCCATTCTCCCAGGGGCACAATCAGACCTGTCTCTTCAGCGAGCGGGATAAACTGATGTGGGGGAATATTACCCCAGGTTGGGTGGTTCCAGCGAACAAGGGCTTCAAATCCGGTGAGTTGATAAGGGAGAAGTAGCGAAACCGTGGGCTGAAAGTGAGTATATAAAAGATTCTGCTCAACTGCGTAACGAAGATCGCGCTCCATTTGGTGTTGAATCAGCGTTTCTGTATACATCTCCTGATTAAACATGGCATACCGGGCTTTGCTGCTCCTTTTCGCTCGGTACATTGCAATATCTGCGTCTCGTAGAAGATCAGCAGCCTGATGGTATTCAGAGGTACCGATCGCAATGCCAATACTGGGCGTTAGAAAAATCTCATGGTTATCAATGAACAGGGGTAACCGCATAACACGGACGATCCTTTCAGCACAGCGAATGGCGTCTGAGGGCTGCTGAATCGGATCGAGGAGCAGAACAAATTCATCCCCCCCCAGTCGCGCAACAGTGTCAGTTGTACGAACCAGGTTCTTTAAGTGGTGGGCAATCGTAATCAATAATTGATCACCTATATTGTGCCCCAAACTTTCATTCACGACTTTGAATCGATCTAGATCGAGCAGGAGGATCGCAATCTGTCTACTTTTTGAGTTTTGCCGATTCTGAAGGGCGTATTCGATGCGTTCCATCAAAAGTTTTCGATTCGCCAACTGTGTCAGTGGATCATGGCGAGCATGATGGTCAAAGTGTACACGCTCCTTCTGAAGCTCCTGCTCTATTTTGAGCCGTTCAGTAATGGCACAGTTGAGCTTTTGGTGGGTAGCTGCAATTTCGGCAGTCTGCTCACAGACCTGAAACTCCAGATATTCAATGGTCTTTTTTGCTGCTTTGAGGGCCAACTGTGTGTTCACTCGAGCTAACAGCTCTTGCGTTGGAAATGAGTGAATCAGGTAGTCAGCACATCCTGCTGCCAGAGCACTGGCTCTTTCAGCCTCGTCATCCAGAATATCCAGAAGGATAATGCAGGTTTCTTGCGTTTCTGGATGCTCTTTGAGTTGAATGCACACTCCATAGGCATCCTGTCCGTGATTCAGAAACCAGCGGTTCAGCAGTAGAAGATCGGGTCGTTCACGTCGCACGTGCTCAAATAGAGAGTCTTCATCAGGAGAGCCTTCATTCGAGAAAACCGAAACTTGAAAGTTGAATTTTTGCAACAACTCGCAAATTTCTCGTGTGCTTGCACGATCAGTTACAGCAATGAGTATGTGCTCTCTCTGAGGAAGGTGGTCACTTGGTTTCATCGCTGCATCTCAGTAATAAGCTGGGGTTCGGGGCTAACGGGAAGGTAACACAAAGTATTTCTTCCCTTGACTTTTGCCATATACAGAGCTTTGTCAGCTGTACTGAGCAAAGGGTGAGAAGATTTCGTTTCGCCATGGTAGGATTGGCTACTAATTCCCAGGCTTAAAGTCACCCAGGAGTCAATTTTTGATTGTTGGTGTGGAATTTGAAGATGGTATATCTTCATGCGAATTTCTTCTGCGATTTCGACTGCTTCCTTGGCGGATACATCAGGTAGGACAATGGCGAACTCTTCTCCTCCATAACGTGCGACTAAATAAATGGGATTTTGCAGGCTGTTGCTGATTGCTTCTGCTACTTTTTGAAGACAGGAATCTCCCGCCTGATGTCCATAGAAATCGTTGTAGAGTTTGAAGTAGTCAATGTCACACAGAATCAAAGAGAAATTTTTTCCCTGATGCATCAAACTCTTCCATTCCTGACTGAGATATTCGTCAAATCGACGACGGTTCGCAACTCCTGTCAAACCATCTAAATTGACGAGTCGCTGCAATTCCTGGTTCAACTTCAGCAGTTCAAGATTGATTCGCTGCAATTCAACAGTCTGTTCTAAAACTTGTCGGTTCAGAAATCGTAACTCCAGGTGAACTCTAACCCTTGCTACTACTTCTTCGTATTGGAAAGGTTTAGTAATATAATCTACGGCTCCTATCGATAGCCCCATTACTTTATTTGCGACATCGGCGAGAGCTGTCATAAAAATAACAGGTATGTCAGCGGTTTTTGGATCGTTCTTCAGAATTCTGCATGTTTCGAAGCCGCTGATTCCCGGCATCATCACATCCAGCAGAATCAAATCAGGCTTATGATATTGAATCTGGTCAATTGCGCTATCTCCATCAGTGGCGATCGCTACCTGTAACCCGTTACCAATCAGAGTTTCTGAAAGAACCTCTAGATTGTTGGGGTTGTCATCAACAATTAGAATAATTGGCTGTTCCCAATGAGGAATGTTCATCGATCGCTACTCTGTCTATGGAACTGAGCTTCAATTTAGTTGAACTCGTTAAGAATAAACAGCTTAGGTAAAATAATCCTGGGCTTTTCTCGCAAAAAGTGATATATCACCTGTTTTAAAGCTGCTTAATCGGAATTTGAATCTGAAATTCAGTGCCCGTTTTGGGGTCTGAGTAGCATCGCAGTTTTCCAACGTGCTTTTCTACGATAATCTGGTGGCTAATTGACAGTCCCAATCCTGTCCCTTTTCCTACAGGTTTTGTCGTGAAGAATGGATCGAAAATTTTAGATAGAATTTCCTCCGGAATTCCATTACCGTTATCTGAAATAGTAATTAGTACGCTATCATCCTGGACTCGCTCTGTGCGAATGCGAACTACCCCTGTCTGTGTTTCATGCTTCTCAAATAAGGCTCTCTCATTCCTCTCCTCAAGGGCATCAATGGAGTTTGAGAGCAAATTCATAAACACCTGATTGATAGGGCCGGGGTAGCACTCTACCAGCGGGAGATCTCCATAGTCTTTAATGATTTGAATGGGCAAATAATGGGATTTTGTGCCGAGACGATGTTGCAGAATCAGAAGTGTACTATTGATGCCCTCGTGCAGATCAACAGGTTTAACTTCCGCTTCGTCGAGTCGTGAGAAATTTTTCAAGGACAAAACAATCTGGCAAATACGCTCCACCCCAATCTGAATCGAGGAAAGTACTTTGGGGAGGTCTTCATTCAGAAAAGCTAGATCGATCTTTGCTGCAAATTCCTGCACTTCATCTGGGAGCGTGGGAGCGTGCCTCTGATAGAGCACAACAAGACTCAGCAAATCTTTCACATATTCATTGATAGGTTTGAGATTTCCACGGATAAAATTGACCGGATTATTAATCTCATGGGCGACACCAGCCACCAATTGTCCAAGCGATGACATCTTTTCACTCTGAACCAGATGCACCTGCATTTGCTGAAGCTCATGAAGCGTCGCTGTCAGTTCGGTGGTTCGCTCTACAATCTTGGTTTCAAGCTCTTCATTCAGTTTGCGCAGCGCGGCTTCGGCCTGTTGTCGCTGTTCAACCTCTGATTTGAGCAGGACATTTTGCTGTTCCAGAGCAAAAGTTAGATTATACAGTTTGAGGTGAAGCCTGACCCTCGCAAGCACCTCCTCACGGTAGAAGGGCTTTGTAATATAGTCAACTGCACCCAGGGCTAGCCCCTCCACCTTATTTTCCATATCAGACAGGGCGGTTGTGAAGATAACCGGGATGTCTTGGGTCTCATGATTTGCCTTGAGGCGTCGGCAGGTTTCAAACCCGTCAATACCTGGCATCATAATATCCAGAAGAATCAAAGCAGGTTTTTGATAGGCGACCTGCTCAAGCGCACTCTCACCATCGCTTGCCACTGCAACCTCAAATCCTACACCTGTCAGGGTTTCGAAGAGTACTTCCAGATTGGTTGGGTTGTCGTCAACGATGAGAACTGTCTGAAATGCTAAAGATGTCATGGCTAAGGTATCTTTTCAAAACCTGCATTTGTGGATTTAGGGAGACTCACTCCGCCTGGTGAGGATAGGGGCTGGGGCATTACCCCTTGCAGGGGTGGCTCCCTGCACCCGTCCTATCAGCCGTGACTACAGCTATCACTCAATCGGAGTACTCATCGATTGTTCCAGGAACTCCCGCAGTTGCTTCATTTGAAAACTCTTGGCAAAATTGCGAACCTGATGAGAAAACCCTCGATAGTCTTCACTCAACTGCTCAATCCGCTCAACTTCCTTTAGGAGGGCATTGACTAAACCCTTCCGACTCAAATCATACAGAGGCATCAATTCCGAATCGGGCGGGATTTTCTGCCCAGAGTCATTCAAGTTGAGTGTGCTCGATGTTTCAGATGGTTCAGCGGTTTTCTCGTAAATCCACTCCAACTCCAACAGTGTTTGCAGGGCGTCGAGCAACCCCTCTGCCTGAACGGGCTTGGGTAGGAAGCCACTGGCTCCCGCACCAATACTTTTCTGCCGATCGGACTCGAAGACACTGGCGGAAGAAACAATGATCGGCAAATTCTCGAATTCTTCCTGGCTGCGTAGTGCTTTTAACAACTCATACCCATCCATCAAAGGCATTGTGATGTCCGTTATCACCAAATCAGGGTGGATTCCCTGTGCTTTCTGCAAGCCTTCCTGTCCGTGGCTTGCCTCAAACATCTCAAACCCAAGCGGTGTGAGCAGATTCACAATGACAGAACGATTCTCCCAGCGATCATCGACAACCAGCACTTTCCGCGTTACTCCTTTGACGCCAACCACTTTCCCCTTGTTCAAAATCTTCGATTTTTCTGCCCATTCAGTCGCATCGGGGAAGGTCACATCAAACCAGAAGGTACTGCCTTTATCCATCTGGCTTTGAACTTCCAGCGTGCTGCCCATCAACGTAACAATCGATTGGCTTATGGCGAGTCCCAGACCTGTTCCCTCCGACTGTTTTCTGGCATTGCCAACCTGCTCAAAGGGGAGAAAGATCTTCTCCATCTGTTCAGCGCTCATTCCAACACCCGTATCCTCCACCTGGAAGCGAATCTGGTAGATGGAGGGACTATTTTTTTGCCCCTCCTCCAGTTTCCTCGCCTTGACCAAAAAGTTAATCTCGCCACGATCCGTAAATTTGGTGGCATTCCCCAGAAGGTTGATAAGAACTTGCCTCAACCGCTTCTCATCAGCAAACACACCGATTGGCAAATCTCCATCGGTCGCATAGTTGAAGCGCAAACTTTTCTGTTCTGCTTTAATCCGGCAGATTTCTACCACACCCTGAAGGAATGCCGGGAAATGGAACTCAGTGGGATAAAGCTCCATTTTTTGAGCTTCAATCTTGGAGAAATCAAGAATGTCATTAATTAAGGTCAGGAGATGGGAACCGCATTGATTAATAATGGCAACACCCTTTTGCTCCTGGGTTGGTAAGTTGGCTGAACGCAAGAGAATCTGGGCATACCCCAGGATCCCATTGAGCGGTGTTCGTAACTCGTGGCTCATATTTGCCAAAAATTCGCTCTTAGAGCGGTTAGCAGTATCTGCTGCTTCCTTCGCGCTCCGCAGTTCCGCTGTGCGCTCCTCCACCCGCAGTTCCAACTCTTCAACTGATTCTTTCAATTGGGTTGCCATCTGGTGAAATGAATAGGCTAAGACATCCAATTCATCACCATGCTGCACCTCCAACTGATTCCGTTGCCTGGATTCAAATTCTGGAATTGTCTCCCCTTCGAGACGACGCACCCTCAGGTTGTCAGCACAGATTAGTCGTTCGCACTCGTCCAGAATTGGCTTAAGTCGTTGATTGAGTTTTCGCACAAACAGATAGACAACACCCATGAGAACCATCGCAACCCCCAGAGTGCCGCCCATCGTGATCGTTAGAACTGGAAGCAAGACTACTGATTCAGGGACTGTTGCCAAAGCAATCCAACCTGTACTAGGGATGCGTTGATAGGCCCAGTAATTGCCACCGGATTTCAGCAGACCTGCATCACCCGCCTGAATTTGCGGCCAAATTACCTTCAGCTCTGGGATTGACTGGTAGTTTTGCCTTGTCAGTGAAGGATCTGGTGGATAAGAAACAATGTTACCTTTCGCGCTTACAACGACGAAATAACCAGTGTTGTTAATCACCGTCTGATCCATCTTCTCGCTTAGAGCAGATAGGTTCACATCCATTGATGCAAAACCCAACAGCTTTCCTTGCTTGTTGAAGATTAGATGGTTTGCTGTGGCCATCGTGATCCCGTACCACTCGTAAGGCTCCAACCAGGAGTCTTTGCCAGCGGCGAGGGTTTCAAGGAAATAGGGCTGTTTCGGTGAATTGTCCTCAACAACCAGATCTGCAAAAAGAATTGATTGATTTGGTGCAGGCAATTTTTTGCCAATTTGATTTGGGACATTCTGATCACCGTAGAAGTAGGAAGCAAACCACTCCCGATCGGTCAAAAATCCAAAACGGGACTGCTGTAAGGAAACACCCATTACCAAAGAAGGACGTTGCTGATAGAAATTCAGCAGCCGTTTGTTGTACATCTTGGGGTCTTGCACCCCCTGCTCCTGCAAAACCTGTACTAGACCCGCAAGGTTTCTCAAGGATTGTTTAACGGGTGTTAGCTCACTCTCAAAAACATAAACTTCAGTCCTCAAAGTATCGCGAATCTGTGTTTCTGCTTGCTGTTGTAAAACCTGATAGAAAAGCGTTGCCATGCCGCCCAAGCTAATTGCTGCAGCACCCATAACCGATAAAAATAAACCCGACCCAATCGATCGCTTCTGAGAGAGTCCAAATTTGTTTGCATTTGATAGACTCACTAACCGATTAGAGAATTGATTGATCGCATTCATCTGTTTAGGGCTGGCCATAGCTCTTTGCCTACTCCATTAGAACACCTATTTTGGGGGAGTACTTCTCATTGCTAATCCCAAAATAGAGGATTTGTGAAGCTCCTGTTTATAAGTTTCCCTTTTTTTGCGGTTTATAACGGCTATTACTTTTTCGGCGAGCAAAGCCTATCAATCATCCGCTACAGTTCAGAATTGATGTCAGTTGGAATACTGTAAAGAACTTTAATGCTGAATAATTTTTGGATACATTTCAGCTTTTTGAGCGGATTTGGTAAAGTCTGCGCCGCAGAAACTATTCTTCCAAATCTCTATGAGGAAGCGATTGCACTTCCCGTGTGGGTGAGAAGGTGCAGGGGTGATTCCTCCTTAAGGGTGTGTGTGGGGGCCACGCAGGGGCACCGCCCCCACACCCCCTGTACCTCATGCGGATGAAAACCGCTATAAAGTAGATGAAGCAATTGGGGGCCTAAGAAAAGCGACGCGGCTGAAATAGGAGAAGTAGGAGCTTAGCAGCTTGTCACTCACGGTTGGGCAAATAATTAATGTGCTCTGTAAACCCTCCTCAACATTCTGTTGATCGACCCGGTATGCTCCAACCGATGAGCGTTCAAGATAGCTAACACTTTGAGCAGTTGATTTTGAAGTCAGAAATGAGACAATGCTGTCCAAAGTACCAATGTTCTGCATCAGTAGGGTTTCCCATGCCTTGTGACAGACCTTCTCGACCGGGTATCCACAGGCATTTATCAGCTCAACAAATCGATTCATTGTGATTGGCTGTGGATTAACAAAGTTAAACGCTTTTCCCAATGATTCAGATTTCCTGGACAGATGAATTACACCTTGGCTGAAGTAGTCAACGGGCGCAATGTTGACTGCCATATCAAAATCAGGTGCGCTTCCAAGCTGGATAAATCCTTTGATTAACCGATTCATCAAATCATTGGTGTTCGACGCTCCCGTTTGACTATGGCCTGCAATCATTGCTGGTCTATAGATTGAGGCAGGCAACCCCTGCAATTGAGCATTTCTGACTAGTTTCTCGGAGACCCACTTACTTTTGGTATAACCATCAAAGTGAACCGCTTCGTAAACATTCAGATCACTCTGTTCTGCAATCAGATTTGAACTGAATGCTCCAGACGTTTGAAAGACATCCAGTGTTGAGATGAAGTGGAAGGGTTTGAGTTTTCCTGTGGATGCCAGACGCAGTAGTTCGTAAGTCCCAAGAACATTTGCTGCTCTTAAAGACGAGTAAGGGTGAATCAGGCTAATTTGTGCAGCGCTGTGGTAGATAATATCAATCGTATTACCTAGATCGAGGAATTGTTGTTCTGAAAGCCCAATCAGTGGTTCTGCTAAGTTGCCAGGAATTGGATAAATTCTCGACACATAATCTTCATGCCAAAGTAGATACTTTTTGAGATTCTGCTCAATTTCTTTCTTGGCTGCCTCAATTGTTTTTGCCCTGACCAGGCAATAGATTCTGGCTTGAGTTTCTTTCAGCAGTTCTTGCAGCAGGAAAGCCCCTAAGTAACCAGTGACTCCAGTGATCAGAATGTTCTCAGGGGGAACTTGCCCACCAAAGACCTGTGAGGAATCAATCTTCAGGTCTAAAGTGGTATCTGCTTCCAACTCAGCTACTGCGCCTGCATCGGGGGTTGAATTAGCAGCAGTGAAAGATGCGGACTCGATCAGTTCCGTGAGTTTTGCGATCGTTGGGGCATCGAAAATTACAGAAATGGGGAGTTCTTGCTGGCAAGCTTCTCGGAGTTTAGAAACGAGCTGAATTGCTCTCAAGGAATCTCCGCCCAGTTCCCAAAAGTTGTCGTGAATACCAATCGCCTCTATATTAAGCACTTGTGACCAGACTTTAGACAACCGCTTCTCCAGAGGAGTTCGAGGTGCAACGAATTCAAGATCCAAAATGGCTCGATTCCGGTGAGGTTCTGGCAAAGCTCTGCGATCGACTT